>JAAYVJ010000431.1 GCA_012517265.1 Planctomycetota bacterium
CTTTCGGGATCCGCGTCGGGAGCCGCCTCGCGACGACAGCGTGCTTCTGGCCCCGGCCGACGGCACAATCACCGATGTGGACAGAGTCCAGGACGCTGAATTCATCGGGGGGCCGGCCCTTCGCGTCGGGATCTTCCTGAGTATTTTCAACACGCACATCAATCGCGCGCCGTGCGACGCCAAGGTCGAACGGATCACCTACCGCCCCGGAAAGTACGTCAACGCGATGAGCCCCAAGGCCGGACAGGTCAACGAGTCCAACAACATCGCCATGGTTCGCACGGGCCATCCGCAGGACCGCTTGCTGGTCCGCCAGATCAGCGGGGCCATCGCCCGGCGGATCGTGTGCGCCGCCAAGGAAGGCCAGCAACTGGCCGGCGGCGAGCAGTTCGGCATGATCAAATTCGGATCTCGCACCGAACTCTATCTGTCCGCCAGCGAAGAAGTGGTGTGCCTGGTCCGCATCGGGGATAAAGTGAAAGCGGGAGTGACTCCCCTGGTCAAGTATGATCGCCAGTCGCCTCCGAAGACCCACGTCCGCTCGTGAGGCTCTGAGGGCATCAGAAATGCGTGGTAATCGCCGACAGATGACAAGTCACAAATCAAGACGGCCTCTGTTCCGCCGGGTGCGAAGGCACCGGGTCAACTACATCACCCTGCTGCCCTCGCTGGTCACGATCCTCAACGGGGTCTTCGGCTTCGCCGCGATCGTCCTGGCGAGCAAGGCCAACCAGCCGGGGGCCGACACGATGTCCTGCTACGCCGTCGGCGGTTACATGGTCCTGCTGGCCATGGTCGCGGACATGCTCGACGGGCGTCTGGCCCGCATGAGCCAGAGCACCTCCAGCTTCGGCGGCCAGCTCGACAGCCTGTGCGACCTGATCAGCTTCGGCGTGGCCCCGGCCTTCCTCATGTTGCGGCTCCTCGAGAGCGAATTCCAACTGCGAGAGGTCTTCTGGGGCAACATGTTCCACCGGTTCATCTGGCTGGCGGCCCTGGGGTACCTCAGTTGCGCCGCGATCCGGCTGGCCCGCTTCAACGTGGAAAACGACGAGAACGAAATGGCTCACATGAGCTTCGCCGGCCTGCCCAGCCCGGCCGCCGCGGGCCTGATCGTCAGCCTGGTCATCTTCCACCAGGAGCAATACCCCAACCTCAGCTTGATCGTGTACGCCCTGCCCCTGGTGGCCTTGGGCGCGGGGATCCTGATGGTCAGCCGGGTGCCCTACCCTCACATCGTCAACGTCTACCTGCGGGGCAAGAAACCCTTCGGCTACCTGATTCGGGTGCTCCTGTTCCTCGGGCTGGTCGTGTGGAACATCCAGATCGCGATGGTCCTGATCTTCGGATACTTCGCGATCGGCAGCTTCGCCAGGTGGCTCTACTGCAAGGCGTTCCACAAACCGGACCTGTCCCTGCTGCCCGTCCAGGCTCCGACGACCGACGTCGCACATGACGGCGGCCTGAACGCCTGATCGATCAGTCCATCATCGCTTCGGCCAGCGCCCCCTGCGCTTGGTCCGGCTGCGATTCGCGGGGCGTTCCGCTCATCTGGTTGACCTTGTGGTAGTGCTCGACCACCTTGGCCAGCCGGCTGAGCACCTCCCGGCCTTCCTCGCTGGCCTCCAGACCGACGATCTGCAGGCCCAGACACAGATTCGTCCGATCCGCCGTGGGCAGAACGTTGCGAATCTGCGCGTTGAACATCAGCGGGGTCTCATACGGCATCGGCGTGAACCGAACGCCCATGAATTGTCCCTTGTGGAAGTCGGTCTCGCCCGCGGCGCCGCTGACCGCGTCCGACGCGCGTTTGAGCGGAACGAGAACCTGGGCCCCGCCGGCGGAGATGTCCATGAGCCGGCCCTCAAAATAGGCGTGGGTCTTCTCGGTGGGAAGACGCTTGCCCGTGCGGTGCCAGAGCACGACGTTGACCTTCAGCGCCGGCGGCACGTTCACGCGGAAGTAGCTGCGGCGTTGGATCACGCCGATTCGTTCCGGCACAGCCAAGACGATGGTGCCCCCCGCCTGAGGATCGGACGACGGCTCAAGACCAACCACCACTGTGTCGAAGACGAACTTGCCGTAGGCGTGCTTGAAGTTCATTCCGACCGGCTGGTCAATGCGAATGTTGATCGGGTGAGGTTTGCCGTCGGCGTGATACCCCTCGACGAACAGCCTGTCGCCGCGCGTCGGATCGGCCGACAGCCGCTTCATGACGACCTTGGCCACATGCCATTTGTCCTTGGACAGATACGACATGATCGCGGCGGATTGACTCTGTACGACGGCTTGGAGCACGGTCTGGGAATCAGGGCCCTGGAGCATCACGATGTCACTCATACGAACCTCCCATGCCTACGTCTATGATAGCCCGTTCCTGGCAGCGGCGACGGCCGGACGCGTCCGACGCAGCCATTGGCGTCCGCAACGCAGACCGCCCCCCACCCCATTCGAGCCGCCCGGACGCGGGTCTTGACGTCCAGCGGCCCTTGCCCCCCACAGGGCACGACGAGCCCGCAGATTCAGGCTCATCCAAAGCATATGAAATGATTCGGCCTGGACGCAAAACCGCATAAGCGTTTTGTGGCCCGGGCAAATCGGGTTTCCCTGCGCGAGCCTGTCGCAGACCAACAATCCGATAATCCCATCGCGACAGAACCTGGTTCCTCCGGGCCGCCCGACACGCCGAGGGAGTTCGCCCCAGTCTTCCCGGGCTTTTTCGAGGATTCACCCAGGCACTTTATAGGACGATTCCCAAGGGAAGAGACAGGCTTGGCAATCTGGTGATTGCACGAAGCCGGCGTTTGAGATATGGTGTCGCAGTGACTGGAGGCCCGTCGGCCCTTTCGCCGGAAGTGGTGCCAGACTGAACGCCTGCGTGTAGGAGAAGCGTCATGAGGATGCAGTTCGTCGGAGTCGTCGGGATCGTGGCTATTGGTTCATTCGCCGGGTTCGCCGGTCGGGCAAACGCCGGTCAGCCGGATCTGACGCTCTGGTACACGCAACCCGCCAAGGAATGGACCCAGGCCCTGCCCGTCGGCAACGGCCGGCTCGGCGCCATGGTCTTCGGCAAGGTCGCCGACGAACGGATCCAGCTCAATGAGGACACCCTCTGGGACGGCTACCCCCGCGACACGACCAATCCGCAGGCGCTGGAAGCCCTGCCGCTGGTCCGCCGGCTGCTCTTCGAGGGCAAGAACGCCGAGGCGACGAAGCTGGCCGGCGAAACGATGATGGGCCGGCCTCAGGGCGTCGAGTCCTATCAGTCGTTGGGCGATCTGCACATCGACTCGCCGGCCGCCGGGGTTGTGGCCGACTATCGCAGGAGCCTCGATCTGGATACCGGAATCGCGACGACGAC
>JAAYVJ010000432.1 GCA_012517265.1 Planctomycetota bacterium
GGTTCGGCTCCCGGTCAGGGCCCGCGCCAGCGTCAACAGAGGGTCTTTGTGCTCCTCGTAGATCCGGCGCAGGGATTCCCTGCACCCCTTCGAGGCTCTCGCCAACAGGACTCTGTCGTCGCTCTGCATCGATCGTCCGAGAACACGAAACTCCGCCGGATGGCCCATCCACAATACAGACGTCCATCATGGCGATTCCGTATTCGGACGCTAGGAGAAATCCCGGGCCGTCGCCACAATCGGTACGGAACGACCGGCCGACAAATCGCTCGCAGACCCTACCGACGCCAAACCCGCCCTTGATTTCCCTGTTTCTGACGGTCAATTGAGGCCGCAGCCGCGAAAATGGACACAATAGTCTTTTTTCAAACCCCCCTCGTCTGCTATAATGCGGGTACGGTTTCGGAACCACCGCCATACTCATAGAGAAGTATTTTCCCGGAGGAGGATGCAATGGACGAAGCCAGTCTTGAGGGCGCGTTGAACGAGTTGGCCAAACAGTTCGGAGACAACACCGATCTGAACCAGGCGAAGCTGGCCGATCTGGCCAAACAGGCCGAGAACAATCGCAAGCAGCTCCAGAAGAGCATCACCACGCTCCAGGAACTGCTGGACTACCTGCGAGTCTGCATCAAGTACCAGGCGTTCGATCTGGAGGCGACCCGCCGGGAAAACACGTACCTGCGAAAACTGCTGGAGGATACGCCCCGCAACAACGAAGAGGGGTGATGACCTTCCGGCGGCCTGTCCGCCGGTCGAGGGGGTTGCGACGGGGGTTCTGACGGTCCTGGGGGTTCGAATGGATTCTGCACGGCGTCTCGGCTGAGGCGCTGAACTTTCGCCAAGGTGGGGTCTTCTCGGTTTTCTCGCGACTTTTGGGGGGCGCTTCCGCCACGTCGGGAGCCGGCATACACATCTGCGGTCGTTCTTGCACCGAAAGTGCTTGGGTCCTCAGAGGTTATGTTTTTGCTCGGACATGGGAGAAAGTTTCCAATCGATTTTGCCGATACCTGAATATTGGGGGTGGAGCCCCCTTCGAGGCATGAACACGGAGGTAGCCTGCGTCATATAATGATTGGTCGTACGAGGCAAGTAGTCCGATTTTGGTCATCTTGTCTGGACCTCCCAGCTTACGCCGGGGCGGCTCGTTGACAAGGCGGCGGGATTGTGAGATAAGATGAACGCCATCGGAAAACCGGGCAAACGGCGTAACGAACGAAGGGATACTGGCATTGTTCTATTGGAGTAGGTCATAGACGAGATGTTTGAGCGATTTACAGACCGAGCGAGAAAGGTGATGGCGCTGGCCAATCAGGAGGCGCAGCGTTTCAATCACGAATACATCGGGACCGAGCACATCCTTCTGGGATTGGTCAAGGAAGGCAGCGGCGTCGGCGCCACGGTTCTCAAGAATCTCGACGTGGACATCAAGAAGCTGCGTCTGGAGGTTGAGAAACTGGTCAAGAGCGGCCCGGACATGGTCACCATGGGCAAGCTCCCCCAGACCCCGCGAGCCAAGAAGGTCATCGAGTACGCCATCGAGGAAGCCCGGGCCCTCAACCACAACTACGTCGGCACCGAGCACATCCTGCTGGGCCTGCTGCGCGAAAGCGAGGGCATCGCGGCCCAGGTGCTGATGAACCTGGGTCTGAAGCTCGAAGACGTCCGCCAGGAGGTCCTGAACCTCCTCGGCGCCGGCGTCGAGGACGCGCCCAACGATCTGAACCTCAAGATGGGCGGGCCCGCGCTCGGTCGCAAGACCAAGAGCAAGACCCCGGCGCTGGACAGCTTCGGACGCGACCTGACCCAACTGGCGATTAACGGGGAACTGGACCCCGTGATCGGCCGCACGCGCGAGATCGAGCGACTGATCCAGATCCTCTGCCGGCGCACGAAGAACAACCCCGTGCTGCTCGGCGAGGCCGGCGTCGGCAAGACCGCCATCGTCGAGGGGCTCAGCCAGCAGATCATCAACAAGCAGGTGCCCGAGATCCTCAAAGAGAAGCGCATCGTGGTCCTGGACCTGGCGATGATGGTCGCCGGCACCAAGTACCGCGGGCAGTTCGAGGAACGCATCAAGGCAGTCATCAACGAGGTGCGGCGGGCCAGCAACGTCATCCTGTTCGTCGATGAGTTGCACACGCTCGTCGGCGCAGGCGGCGCCGAAGGCGCGATCGACGCGTCGAACGTCCTGAAGCCCGCCCTGGCCCGAGGCGAGGTCCAATGCATCGGTGCCACCACGCTCGACGAGTACCGCAAGTACATCGAGAAGGACGGCGCCCTGGAGCGGCGGTTCCAGACGATCATCGTCGAGCCCCCCTCGAAGGAAGAGACGTTCGAGATCCTCCGCGGCCTGCAGGACCGGTACGAAGCGCATCACCGCGTGCGGTTCACCAACGAGGCCCTGTTCCAGGCGGTGGAGCTCTCGACCCGATACATCACCGGTCGGTGCCTGCCGGACAAGGCGATCGACGTCGTGGACGAGGCCGGCGCCCGCGTTCGGCTCAAGAACATGACGCCTCCGCCGGACCTGACCAAGATCGAGTCGCGCATCGAAGAACTGCAGCGAGAGAAGGACGAGGCCGTCCGCAACGCCGACTACGAGCGTGCGGCGTCCCTGAGGGACGAGGCCCAGCAACTCGTCGAGGAGAAAGCGCAGCTCCACAAGAAATGGTACGAGCAGAACAAGGAAGTCACCGGCATCGTCGACAACGAGATCATCGCCGAGGTGGTCAGCAACATGACCGGCGTGCCGTTGACGAAGCTCGAAAAGAAGGAAACCCAGCGTCTGCTGGAATTGGAGAACGAGCTGCACAAGACCGTCGTCTCGCAACATGACGCGATCCAGGCAGTGGCCAAGGCCGTGCGGCGAAGCCGCAGCGGCATGAAGGACCCGAACCGCCCCATGGGCTGCTTCATCTTCCTCGGGCCCAGCGGCGTCGGCAAGACGCTGCTCGCCCAGGCGCTGGCGGAGTTCATGTTCAACGACCGCAACGCTCTGGTCCGGCTCGATATGAGCGAGTTCATGGAAAAGCACAACGTCAGCCGGCTCGTCGGCGCCCCTCCGGGATACGTCGGCTACGAAGAAGGCGGCCAGCTCACCGAGCGGATCCGCCGCCGGCCGTACGCCGTGCTGCTGCTCGACGAAATCGAGAAGGCCCATCCGGACGTCTACAACATGCTGCTCCAGATCATGGACGAAGGCCGCCTGACCGACAGTTTCGGCCGCAGCATCGACTTCCGCAACGTGGTCCTGATCATGACCAGCAACATCGGCGCCGAGCTGATCAAGAACCAGGGCGGATTCGGCTTCGGCAAGAAGTCGGCCGAGCACAGCTACGAGAAGATGAAGGACATCCTGTCGAAGGAAGTCGAACGGCACTTCCGACCGGAGTTCCTCAACCGCGTCGACGACACGATCGTCTTCCACCCGCTGACCCGGGACGACCTGACGACCATCGTCGACTACGAGTTGAACAAGGTGTTCAAGCGTCTGACCGAGCACGGGCTCAAGCTCGAGCTGTCGGCGGCGACCCGCGAGTTCCTGATCGACAAAGGGTACAACCCGGAATTCGGCGCCCGGCCGCTGCGTCGCGCGATCGAGCACTACATCGAGGACCCGCTCTCCGAGGCGGTCCTGGCCGGCAAGTTCCAGGGCAAGAACCTCGTCAAGATCGACGTCCTGGACGAGGAGCACCTCAAATTCGACGGCGAGCAGATCGTCGAGCCCGAGAAGACCAAGAAAGAGACCGTCGAGTCCCATTAGGACCAAAGCCTCTTTCGGCCTGTGCACCGACCTCAAGAAGGCCGTGCGTTCCACCCGAACGCACGGCCTTCTCTCTTGGTGTGCCAGGCATGGCACGACGGCCTGGAGGTGCAAATCCTCTGGAGACCTTGATGGCAGGAACTCATAGCGCAACAGCAAGGGCTGTCGCCGCAAGGCGCGGTCCGATGGAAGCTGTAGGCAAAGCTCCGGCCTGACGAACAGCAATCGCATACGAGGCGGGCGAGCAATCGCCTCCGACTACCCGATGCTACGGTCGCGGGACCAGCTTGCCTTCGCGGATCTTCACCCGGTTGCCCTCGACCTGGAGCCGGTCTTCGGCGAACAACCTGATCGCTTCGGGAAACGCCAGGCATTCCTGCTCGAAGACTCGCGCCGCCAGCGTGTCGGGCGTGTCGTCGTCCTTCACGGGGCAGGTCCGCTGCACGATGATGGGGCCCCGGTCGTACTCGTTGGTGCAGAAGTGCACGGTGCATCCGCTGACCTTGCAGCCGGCGGCCAGCACCGCCTCGTGCACGTGGTGGCCCCACATGCCCTGGCCGCCGAAGCTGGGCAGCAGGGCCGGGTGGATGTTCATCACGCGGTTCTCGTACCGCGCCGGAATCCGCCAGAGGCACAACCAGCCGCCCTGCACAACCAGATCGACCCCGGCCGCAGTCAGTTCCTCTTCGAGCCGGGCGCTGAAGGCATCGATGTCGGGGTAATCCTTCCTTCGAATCACCTTCACGGGCAGCCCCGCCTCGCGGGCCCGATCCACACCGGCGACCGTCGAGAGGGAACTGATGACCACCGCAATCTCGGCGTTCAACTCGCCACGGTGGATGGCTTGGAGAATATTGAGCATGGTGCGGCCGCCCCCGCTGATGAGAACTCCGAGCCGCAACTTCTTCTGCGAGGCACTGCTCTTGGCGGAAGTGGCACTCGACGTCGCAGCCGTGACGCTCTCCTCAATGTCCTCTCCTGCGTCCAGGGCCATGTTGACCAGCCGGTCGGCGTCCTTGTTCTTGTCGCGGGTCACATGCACGACGGCACAGCGTTCAAAGCCGGCCTGCAGTTCCTTGGCCCGCTCGAACAGCGGCAGAATCAGGTCGCTCTTGACCTTGTACTGCCCCTTGATTTGGCGGACCATCAACTCGCTGTCGGTGTAAACGGTCAGGTGGGAAACGCCCATCTGCCCGGCGGCCTCCAGGACTCGGACGAGGGCCGTGTACTCGGCCACGTTGTTGGTGGCCCGGCCCAGGAAGCAGGCCCTGGCCAGCAGTTGCCTGCCGGCTTCGTCCTCCAATACAAAACCGGCCGCGGCCGGTCCCGGGTTGCCCCGGCTGCCGCCGTCGGTGTGGGCTACGGCTCTCATACGTGCATCTGCGTGCTGCTGAGCACGAGGATTCGCGTGCAGTTCGGGCAGCGAATGAGGTCGTCCTTGGTCATCAACAGGTTCACACTCTCGGCGGTGACGCCCATGAAACAGCCGCCGCAACTGTAGGCGGCGTGCCGGCCCTCCTGCTCCTCGACCTGCGCGACGGCCTCGCCGTCGTAGGTCTCGGCCACCCGCTTGAAGACCTTCAACGGCTCCGGCGGGATCGCCTTGGCCGCTTCGTTCCACTCCGCCTGGATCTTGGCGATCTCCGCCTCGTGCTCGATCGCCGAGGCATCGGCGGTCTTGCGGGTCTGTTCGAGCACCTGTTTCTGCTCTTCGATCTGCCGCTGGATGTTCTTGCACTCCGCCTCGTCCGCCTCCACGGCCTTCATCAGTTCGAGGATCTGGGTCTCGAGCTTGGAGTTGTCCGCCCGCGTCGTGTTCAACTGCGTCAACACCGCGGCGTACTCCTTGTTGCTCTTGGCGGTGTTCAGCGCGGCACGGAGTTTGCTCACCTCTTCATCCCGAGTCTTGAGTTCCAGCTCCAGACGACCGGACTGCACCTTCGTCAACTGCAGCTCTTCCTTCTTGGCTTCCAGAGCATTTTGCAGACTTCGAACCTGGTTCTCCTGGATGATGACGCTTCTTCTGCTGCGGGACAGCTTGGCCTTAGCGGCCCGCAGGCGATTCTCCACACTCTGAAGTTTAATCAGGCCATGTAATATGGGTCCCATGTATTCTCCTCATGGCTCGGGCGGGCGAATCGTCGCCGTCACGCCCGATATCCACAGTTTTGAATCGTTTATTATCTTTGGGGGAGCGGTCCTCCGCAACGAAAATTCCCCATGCTCCGGAGATATTTTTCCCCCGCCTGGCCGAGGAGAAAAGCGGGGTCGCCCCGCCATGGACGGGAGCCTCGGAATCTGCTACAACGGCCACTCCGGCCCGCGAAGCCGGCATCTGCATGGGTAACGATCACTGGGGTCCCGCCAGCCCCGAGGATGAATAGGACGACTGCAATGAAAAAACTGCTCCGACAACTGATCCAGGCCGATTCGACCCAGAACAAGGGGGAGGTCTTGGCCGCCGAAGTCATCGCCACGTACTTCAACCGCCACGGCATCGACTGCCGCGTCGACCAATGGGACGGCAACCGCGCCAACGTCGTCGCGCACGTCAAGACCGGTCGGCGCCGCCCCGCCCTGCTGTTCGTCTGCCACCTCGACGTCGTCGGACCGGGAGAAGAGAACTGGAGGCACCCGCCGTTCGCGGCCGTGGAGGACGGAGGGAGAATCTACGGCCGAGGCACGACCGACATGAAGGGCGGCACCGCCGCGGCCGTCGCGGCGATCTGCGAGATGGCCCGCTCGAAGAAAGGCCTCCAGGGCGACATCGTCTTCGCGGCCACCGCCGGCGAGGAGACCGACAGCAGCGGCGTCGTGCGGTTCATGCAGGACCGCGATTCGCTGCC
This sequence comes from Planctomycetota bacterium, assembly GCA_012517265.1. GTDB lineage: Bacteria > Planctomycetota > Phycisphaerae > Sedimentisphaerales > Anaerobacaceae > PLanc-01. The sequence goes on from JAAYVJ010000432.1 coordinate 6,613, forward strand.
CCCGCTGGCGGGCATCGTCGTTCCCGAGCCGACGGACTTCGCGGTGATCACGGCCCATCGCGGCCTGTTCTGGCTCAAGATCACCACGCGAGGCAAAGCGGTCCACAGTTCCATGCCCGAGCGAGGCGTCAACGCCATCGGCGCGATGAAGCGAGTGCTCGATGAACTCGAACGCTACGAGATCCAGGCCGAGCCCCATCCCCTCCTGGGCAAGTGCTCAATGAGCGTCAATATGATCGCCGGAGGCGAGGCGATGAACATCGTGCCCGACCGCTGCTCGCTCGGGGTGGACATCCGGACGCTCCCAGGCCAGGACCACGAAACCATCCGTTACGACTTCGAGCGCATGCTCGCCAGACTCAAGACCGGCGTCCCCCAGTTCGACGGCGAACTCGCCATCGAACGATCGGCCCAGGCGATCGAGACCGACCCCGAGTGCGAGTTCGTCAAGACGTTCTGCTCGGCGGTGGGCGTCGATTTGACGAACGTCATCGGCTACACCACCGACGCCCCGCACCTGCTGCCCCTGGGCGCCCCGATCGTGATCTTCGGCCCCGGCAAGCCCAGGATGTGCCACCAGGTCGACGAGTACATCGAAATCGCCGACCTCCAGACAGGGGAGGACCTGTTCAAGAGCGTGATCGCCAGGTTCCTCGCCTGACGGACCGCGGCGAGGGGCTGCACAGATATTTTCATATCCGCCGTCATTTTGGCCGATATTGGGACTTGACACCGCATGTCGGGTTTCATATAGTGGTGTTTTCATATTGTTTTCGCAAGGTTTCACATGGTTCAACTCAGGGACAACAGGCTCATGCGTCTGACCCGTTACGCCGGGACGATGCAGAGTCTGCGCCTTCACGCGGCCGCCGCTTGCATCGCTATTGTTCTGGCCGTCAAGGTAGCCTTCGAAAAGGAGGTTGCTCCCTAAGAGGATCAGGTAACACGCCGAAATACTTACCGAGCCTTTCAGGGAGCACGAGACCCTGAAAGGCTTTTTTCATTTATACCGGCCCCGCAGAGCCTCGGCTCGGCGGGAACGCAGGAGGTTCGTTCTCATGACAAGACGCAAGGACACAGACCAGGGGTGGGCGCGGGACGCCTCGGACCAGGCCGCCGGAGGCCCCACGTGGCGATACGACGAAATGAAGCACAGCGGCGTGGACTACAGCGACGTCCAGGTCGCAAGGAACTACGACGCCCGTCACACGCAGTTCCGCGATTTCAAGCGGGAAACCGAGCAGATCGTCGCAATGCTCGGGCTGGACAACTCGGCCACGGTGATCGACATGGGCTGTGGGACCGGCGCGTTCGCCCTTCATGCGGCCAGACGCTATCGCAGGATCCACGCCGTCGACGTCTCCCAGCCCATGCTGGATCTGGCCCGCGAGAAGGCGAAGGAGGCCCAACTGGCCAACATCGAGTTTCACCGCGGCGGATTCCTGACCTACGAGCACCGGGCCGAACCCGCGGACGCCATCGTATCGACGGTGGCCCTGCACCACCTGCCCGACTTCTGGAAACAGGTCGGCCTGTACAGGCTGGCCCAAATGCTCAGGCCGGGCGGCCGTTTCTACCTCTTCGACGTGGTCTTCTCGTTCGAGATCGAGCGGTACGAGGCCGCGATCGAGGCGTTCATCGGCACGATGAGCAGAAGCATGGGCCCGGCCGGGCAGGCGGAACCGAAGATGCATGTGCTCGACGAGTACAGCACGTATCACTGGATCATGGAAGGCCTGTTGCACAGAGCCGGATTCCAGATAGACACAGCCAACTATATCAATGAATTCTTTGCGGGGTACCTATGTACAAAGAGAGTCCCTTCACCTACGGCCGCAGTCCCGACCGGCGATACGCGACCGCAACGTTGATCCGAGAGCGTTTGTCTGGCACGCCGGCCCTGTCGAGACACAATGGAGAGCGCGTCATGACGGCACGAGATCGCCCCTCGCTTCGCATGTTCGAGGACACGGACCTGTTTGCGGTCAAGTCCCTGATCCACCGGACCATCGCGGTCTGCTACCCGGGGCATTACTGCATGGAGGCCGTGCGGTTCTTCGGCAACTACCACGGCAACGCCGCGATCCTGAAGGACGCGCGTCAGGGCTGCACGCTCGTGCTGGAGAAGGCCGGACGCGTCCTCGGGACCGGCACGCTCCTCGGCGACGAAATCAAACGGGTCTTCGTCGAGCCCGGCCTGCAGAAACACGGCCTGGGCCGGCTGATCATGCAGCGTCTGGAGACGCAGGCGGCCCTGCTCGGCGTCGCCACCATCCAACTGGACGCTTCGCTGCCCGCCAAGCAGTTCTACGACCGGCTGGGCTACGCGACGGTCGAACGGGCGAGCCTGCAAGTGGAGAACGGCCGGCGTCTCGATTATTTCAAAATGCGAAAGACCCTGATGGGACTGGACGGCCAGCCCTGGTGAAATCGATGGAGAAAACGCTATGAACTCGCTGTATGCGTCGAGGATGGCCAAGATCCCCAAGTCCTTCGTGCGGGAGATCCTCAAGGCGACGCAGGATCCGGACGTGATTTCCTTTGCGGGCGGACTGCCCAATCCGCGGTTCTTTCCGTCGCAGGAAATCGCCGAAGCGGCGGCTCTCGCTCTGGCCAGGGCCGACGGCTCGTCCCTGCAATACGACACGACCGAAGGCTATCGCCCTCTGCGGGAATGGATCGCGCAGCGATACCGTCGCACCGAGGGGCTCGAAGTGACCGCCGACGAGATCCTGATCACCAACGGCTCGCAACAGGGCCTGGACCTGATCGGCAAGGCGTTTCTCGACAGACAGGACGGACTCGCGATCGAGCAACCCGGCTACCTGGGCGCGATCCAGGCCTTCTCGTCGTACGAGCCGCAGTTCCACTCCGTGCCCCTGCAGGCGGATGGAGCGGACCTCGACCGGTTGGCCGGCGTTCTGCGAACGCACCGGGTCAAATTCTTCCACACGGTGATCAATTTCCAGAACCCCTCCGGCATCAGCTACTCCGAGGCCAAGCGACGCGCGATGGCGGAGGCCCTGACGCCGTACGATACGCTCGTGGTCGAGGACGACCCCTACAGGGAACTGCGTTTCGACGGCCGGTCCAGCCTTTCGATGCGGCACTGGCTGGGCGACAGAGTCATTTTGCTGGGCTCGTTCTCGAAGATCGTCGCGCCGGGGCTTCGCATGGGCTGGGTCTGCGCCTCGCGGGAGACGCTGGACAAGCTCATCGTCGCCAAGCAGGCGTCCGACCTGCATTCGAATTCGTTCTGTCAGAGAATCCTGCACCAGTATCTGGCAGGCCACGACATCGACCGACACATCGCCACCATCCGTGCGGCGTACGGCCGGCAGAAGGACGCGATGCTGGCCGCCATCGAGGCCCACTTCCCGGCTGAGATCGGCTTCACCCGGCCCGAAGGAGGGATGTTCCTGTGGACCACGCTGCCGACGAGGCTGTCCGCGCTCGAGCTGTTCGAGCATGCGGCACGCGAGAAGGTCGTCTTCGTCCCCGGCATGCCCTTCTTCGTCGACGGCGGAGGCGCGCACAACATGCGGCTGAACTTCTCCAACGCCGACGAGGACAGGATCGAGGAAGGAATCGCCCGTCTGGGCCGGATCATCAAGAAGCTGCTGAATCGCACAGGAGGATCAGCATGAGAACGTTTTCATTCCACATCGTGGAAGACCCGGCCACCGGCAGCGCGAACTGTTGCCTGGCGGCCTACCTGGTCAAGCACCGCTACTTCGGCTCCGAC
>JAAYVJ010000433.1 GCA_012517265.1 Planctomycetota bacterium
CGCAGCCTATGATCCGCCTGCCTACGACAATACTCCAAGGGCCCGACGATCCCATCGCCGGGCCCTTGTTCATTTTCCTGGAACTCAGGTCCCCGAAAAGGGGACATTCTGCTCTTCCCGGTCATCTCTCGCGGACCGGGGTGAGCTTCCATTCCTGGTGGTTCAACTCCCGCTTCTTGTTCGGATCGAAGCCGTACTCGTTGGTGTAGATCATGTCCCCCTGTTCGGTGGTCCAGCGGTACTTGTACTCGGAGGTGTCCCGCTCGACTTCCTTGGTGTACGGGTTGACGTAGTCCTCCTGGCCGGTGAGCATGAGGTAGTCTTCGTAGCGGATCTCGGCGTTGGTCTGGTTGCGGTGCTCGACGATCTGCTGATCGACGGACTGGATGTACCGCTGGGTTTCCAGGGACATCTGGGCCCGCTGGGCGCCGGCCTTCGACGCGCGGGCGAACCACTCGGGATTGAGCTTGACCGACTGGCGGACGATGTCCAGGACGGGCTTCCACTGCCTGGCCTGGGCGACGGGGGCCCGCATCAGGAGGGTGTGCTGGTTGCTCCAGAGGGCCGCGGCGTAGCGCATGTCCATCAGGCAGGTGACCAGGCCCTCGCGGAACCGCGTGCCGTTCTCGGTGTACTCGACGGTCAGCCCGCCGGCGTCGTAGCGCAGGGGACGCGAGCCGGTGGAGCGGAGGTAGTCGTCGATGGCCTTGTTGATCTTGCCGAAGACCTCGCCCAGTTCGGGGATCGGCCTGAGCTCGACGACATTGACGTCGGTGGCCGAGGGGTGCAGGGTCTGGAAGAGCTGCCGCAGAAAGGTGCCGTAGTCCGGCATCGGGCGGACCTCCATGCCCTGGTATCGCGAGCCGACGGGGAAGAAGCCCGCCGAGAGGCTGAACTGCTGGTTCTGCGACATGTCGCAGTAGTTCCAGACGGGAAGCCAGCGGAGCATCACGGTGCCGGCGGCGTCCTTCTTGACAGCCAGATCGCACTTGCCGTCGATGGAGTTGCCGGTCCCATTGGCCTGGGTCGGATCGACGTGGAACATGCCGCCTTCGATGGTCCAGCCCGCAGGGACGAGGAAGGAATAGGCGTGCTCTTTCGGTTCCCACTGGCGCTGGAACTGGAGCATCGCGGCCTCGTTGCTGTCTTTCGCCTGTTCCTCAGGCTGGGCGGCCGCGGCGGGCTTGTCTCCTCGCAGACGCGAGAACATGCCCGCGTAGGCAGGCACAATTGTCCCCAGGATCGTCACACAAACCAGTATCTGAATCCGCGTCGTCATTCTCGACCTCCTGATCTTGGCGGCAGGGCGTTACATCACGCTCGCCATCTCCTGTCGCGGCGGACACGTCTGCCCGCGAGCGCCCTGCGATTGGGTATTATGGCCACGCGTGAGTGAAAAGGCAATTGAGCATTTGACGCGGTCGCGATAGGATGCCGGCGCGATGGCAAGGATCGGATGCCGCCGTGCAGGCGGGTCCGGTCTGCCGGAATCATGCGGCTCAGAGGGCAGTGCATATGACGAAGCGGAGACTCCTGGTCGTAGGAGGTTTGGTTGCGGCGGGGGCGGCGTGTTTCCTGCTCCTTCGGCCGGCGGGTCGCGATGCGCCTGCCGGCGCGTCGCGAGAGGCGGCGCCGGATGGTCCTGTGCCGAGCGGCTGGCCGTCGCGACTGGGCGAACGGGTGTTCCACGAGTTCGAGTTCGGCTTCGTCTATGCCGGCGATGGGGCGTCGGTCGACCCGCTTCGAGACGTGTTGGCGACGGTGGCGGAAGATGTGAGGCAGGAGGGCGTCGCGATGCCTGGAGCGGGGCTGATCCTGGCGGTGGACGCCAAGGAGCCGTATCCGTGCGAGATCCCCAGGTTCATCGAGCAAATGAAGAAGGCGGATCCGAATCGGACGGACGAGGAATCCGCCAAGGGTCTGAAGGCCATCCTCGATGCCCAGAAACAGACCGAGGAACTGGGCCTGGACATGAGCGTCGTGTTGTCCCTGGCTCTGATCCCCATCGAGCCGAAAGTGGTCGGCGAGCTCATCGACGGTCTGCCGGTGGATTTGGACCGGCGAGTCCAGTGGTGCGTCATTTGCCCGACGGATGGTTGCCTCCAGACCGCCTTCAAGGCTTTGTTCGACGTTGGGTTGAAGAAGGCCAAGCCGAGCATGGCCCAACGCGCGGCCATCGCCGTCATGAGGCCGGCCATGGAGCGCAAGGGGGTGGAGATCATGAAGAAGGGACGCCAGTTGGGGTTCTATTCGCTCCTGTTGGGCGTCGACAAGAACCTCTCGGCGGAACAGAAACGCCGGATGATCGCATCCTACCGCGAGAAGCTCGGCCTCAACGAGAAGCCCGACCCGAACGACCCATCGAACGCGCCGCCCGATCCCCATGCGAAGCCGGCCGATTCGAACGCCCCCTCCGTTTCTATCGATACTCAAAGACCCGATAGGAGTGCGGCTTGATCTGGAAGGCGAAGGTCGTCCTGGGCACCGGCGGGACGCGCTGGCCGAAGCCCGGCATGCGGCCGCTCCCCGGCCCGCTTCGAGCAGGAGAGAGCGTTTCGTCCGAGACGAGATCGTGCAGGGCGGTCGCTGGTTTGGAGACGGTGACGCTCACGTCCGCCGGCTCGTCGAGAAACGACTCGACGATGAACGTGCCGTTGTCGTAGACGAACAGGCTCACCATCGCCGGGCCGTCCACACGGACGGGCAACTCTCGCGTCAGCGTGTCCTTGATCCGCGACAGGATCGAGGCTGGCAGATTGTACAGGTCCGTGAAGCTCTCGGGGATCGTCAGGACGTACAGCGTGCCCTTGGCGTAGCCGGCGGAGATCAGCATGGGCCAGCCGTTCGTTTCGTCCATCGCGGAGATCTCCTCCCAGGCGTCGTTGGTCAGGTACTGGATCTGCGGGATCACCATTTCCGCCTTGGCCTGGGGACGGCCGCCCCAGCCGAAGAACTCCTTGATGATCGCCTTGCGGTCGGTACAGTGCAGTTCTGCGATGTCCTCGATACCCTTGCCCTGAAGGGCCTTCAAGAGGCCCGACGTGATCATGACGGACTTGCCGGCCAGGAGTTGGGCCTTGATCTTGTCCACAATGGCCGGATCGAACTTCGCGGTCTCGGTCAGCAGGATCATGTTCTGATCGCTCGGGAACGCGGATACGATGTCCATCGGGATGCCGCACATGCCCAGGTAGTTCTGGAGAAAGTCCTCGCCCGTGGAGTGGTAGGGCTTGTAGCTCTTGACGCCCAGGGGCGTGCCGAGTTTGCCGAGGAACTTGTCGGCCTTCTCGAACGTGTACCCGGCGGCGCGGGCGATCGTCGTCGGCGTCGCGGTCGTCCCGTCGGCCAATCGGATCGGCTTGGCCATCTCGTCGAAGTCGAAGCTGGTCCCTTGTCCCTTCCAGGCGACGTTGGACGATTGCGGCAGGGGCCGCTGGATCTGGCGGATGTCGAACAGCGTGATCTCGGGGGCCTTGGCGAAGAGGGTCAGCCAGAGCTGTTCGGCGTAGCGGTCCATATACATCATGCCGCCGGTGTCGACCCAGCCGCCGCGGTTGCCGCGGGGCTTCAAGTTCTCGAAGTAGCGGAAGATCAGATAGCCCAGGTACTGCTGGAGGTGCTGGTTGCCGGAGGGGTCGCGCGTCTCGGTGCCTGTGTAGAGGCCGTCGAAGAGTTTCGGCTCGGTTTCGAGGTTGAAGCCGAGGCCCTGAAAATGCTCGTACCAATTGGGATACTTGACGACGACCTGGACCTTCGGATTGACCGCCTTGGCGGGTGAGAGGATCAGGTCCTCGGCCGCCTCGGTCAGGAGGTCCAGCCGGTACCGGGTCCAACTCTTGCTGCCCTTGGCCTGGATGCACAGCTCGCATTTGCAGTTGGTGAAGAAGAAGTCGTCGAGGATGATCTCGTCGAAATGCTTGGCGGTGTGCTCGACGATCTCCTTCACCTTGCGGCGGTGCTCGGGATTCGTGTAGCAGAAGGTCTCGAAGCGGTTTCGTTCGTTGACGGTGAGCGTGATCCCGCCGGCGGTCTGGACGCCGCGATCGGCGAAGAACTTCTTGGCCGTTTCCAGCGTTGCGCCGTCGACGACGATCAGGTCGCGGTGTGTCTCCAGATAGATCTTGTCGACGTGCACCTGGCGGGTGATCTCGGTCCATCGCGACTCGATCCAAGTCACGTCGTTCATCTCCCGCGTCTCATACGCCCGCGAGTAGACCGCGACTCTGAAGTGCTCATAAGCGAGGGCGACGCCGCCCGGAGAAGACAGAAGAATGATGAGAGTGACCGCCGCCACGAAGGTCCCCGCCGCACGTTTCGCCATGATCGCACGCTCCTTTCAATTCCCGGTCGCTGTCGGTCCGATGGGCAGATCATACGCGGCGACGGGCTGGTTTTCAACCCGCCGGCCGGCTTGACCTTGTGCCGAAGTCCGGATAGAATGGTTTGCCCCAGCGAATCGGGAGGACTCTGTCATGTTTTCGGGGGAATGCACATGATACAGGACGTCGAGCTTGGCGACGCCCCAGGGGTGTGCCGCATCTACAACCACTACGTGGAACATACGACGGTCACGTTCGAGGAGGAGCCTGTGCCTGTCGAGCGAATGCAAGCGCGGATGGTCGAGATCCGGTCGCACGATCTGCCGTGGGTCGTTTGGCGCAGGGACAACGAGATCTTCGGCTACGCCTACGCGAGCAAATGGAAGCCGCGATCCGCTTATCGGTATTCCGTGGAGAGCACCGTCTATGTGGACAAGGACCACGTGGGCAAAGGGATCGGCTCGGCCCTGTATGGGGAACTGCTGTCCCGGCTGCGCAAGACCCGCGTCCACGCGGTCTTCGGCGGGGTCGCCTTGCCCAACGAAGCGAGCGTCCGCCTGCACGAGAAGTTCCGCTTCCGCAAGATCGCCCACTTCGAGGAGATCGGCTTCAAGCTGGGCCGGTGGATTGACGTGGGGTACTGGCAGTTGATCCTCTGAACGCGGCCCGGCAAAGAGGCGGGCGATCCTCAAACATTTTCGTTCCGCTTCATCCTATGTTAAGGTTCGTCGGGGTACAATCCCAGTAGCTCAATTGGGGCCCCGGCGTCTTGCCCGCGTCTTGCCGGGGACCCCCGGGGGAAAGGGGGATGAAGATGAGAATCGTCCGATGTCTGTGCCGCCTGTGGCGATCCTGGTGCGAGCTGTGGCGGATCGATTGGGATGAACTAACCGGCATCGACTCCCACAGGTGGGAAAGCAAGACCGAATTCCACTGCCGACTGTCCGGCCCGCGTCGCGGGCATGGGAGAGGATAGGCCTCAAGACAACTGCTCGCAGGCGGCGTGGTTCGCCAACCCGACGGGATTCTTGCTTCGGCGGGAATCCCGTCGGAGTCTTGTCGAAGACTGGTCTTCCACCTTCAAAGAACGACCCTATCGCTCGTCGTTGTCTGCCGCGAACACAACGGACCACGTTCCGACGATTCCCCTGCACAATGCGGATGTGACCAATCTGCCGTCCGATCCGCCGGGCGGTTGACCTCTGCGCATCGGTGGGGGATAATGCCGTCTTTCGTGTGATCGAGTGAATCACTGGGGCATGGAAGGGAGATTCGCAGATGAAGACGGGCAATCGTTCGGCGGTCTTGGCGTGTGCCGCGTTTGTGCTGGCGGTGGGGACGGCGTCCGCGCGGGCGGGGGATTACGCGATCGGGGCGGACCTGTCGTTTCTGAGGCAGGCCGAGCAGAACGGGACGGCCTTCAAGGACGAGGGCCAAGCCAGGCAGGGTCTGCAGATCTTCAAGGACCACGGCTACAACTGGATTCGCCTTCGCTTATTCCATACGCCGACCCGGCTGCCGAACAATCTCGAATACACGATCGCGCTGGCCCAGGACGCCAAGAGGCTGGGCTTCAAGTTCCTGCTGAACTACCATTACTCCGACACCTGGGCCGATCCGGGAAAACAGTTCATCCCAAAGGCTTGGGAGGGCAAGTCTCATGAGGAACTGGTCAAGGCCGTCTTCGAGTACACCCGCGACACCATCCAGGAGTTCGTCGACGCCAACGCCATGCCCGACATGGTCCAGATCGGCAACGAGATCAGCAACGGCATGCTCTGGCCCGACGGCAAGCTGCCCGACCACTGGGACAACCTCGCCGACCTGCTGCACGCCGGGATCGAAGGGGTCGAGGAAGGGCGGGGCCAGGCCCCTCATCCCAAGATCATGATCCACATCGACAAGGGCGGCGACCAGGCGGCGACGAAGTGGTTCTTCGACAAGTGGCATTCGTACGGCATCAACTACGACGTGATCGGGCAGTCCTACTACCCCTGGTGGCACGGCTCGCTCCTGGACCTCCGCGACAACCTGAACTTCATGGCCAAAGAGTACAAGAAGGACATCATCCTGGTGGAGGTCGCGTACAATTGGCGGCCGGCGGAGTACAGAAAGAAGCTGCCGCCGTTTCCCGAGAGCCCCGAGGGCCAGAGGCAGTTCCTCGACGAGGTCCAGCGGATGGTCCTGGCCACGCCGGACAATCGCGGCAAGGGCGTCTTCTGGTGGGAGCCCGCGGTCCAGGGCGGCCTGCGAAGCCGCGGCTTCTTCGACGACGAGGGCAACGCGCTGCCGGTCATCACAGTCTTCGACCGCTTCACGCGGCATTGAGGATTCGGAGCGGCGACCGGCGCATATGACCTGTTCGTAGTGTGCCCGTGAGGGCATATCTTCTCTCCATCCGCCAGAGGAGAAGATAACGCCTTACGGTGTTACTGCGAGCGCAACCGGCGTGCAACGCGCTTGGCAATAGGCGGTGGTTGTGCTAAAATGCCAGGCGTACCGACGATGGTTGGGGACTGCCGGTGGATGAGCATCCCTTTGCTTCACTCCTTTGTCGAATCGGGTGCGTGGAGATCGTCGGGCGGATTCTGAGTGCATTGGCTTTGAGAGATAACGACCTCAAGATGAAATCGAATGGAAGGTCTTTGTACGTCGTGTTCCTGGCGGGCATCGCGGCGGTGCCAGCCATGGCGACCGACATGTACCTGGCGGCGATGCCGGTCCTGGCCAGGCAGTGGGGCGTGCCGGACAGCCGGGTCGCGCTTTCGCTGGTGCTGTGGTTCGTCAGTTTCAGCGTGTTCCTGTTGATCTGCGGCCCGCTGTCGGACAAGCACGGCCGCCGGCCGGTCCTGCTGGCGGGGCTGGGTCTGTTCACCGTTGGGACGGTGGCCTGCTCTTTGGCGACGAGCGTTTCGCAGTTGATCGCGTTCCGCATCCTCCAGGGGATCGGGGCGGCGGGGCCGTCCTCGATGTGCATGGCGATCTGCCGGGACCGGTATGAGGGCGTACAGCGCAAGCACGTCCTGGCCTGGATCGGGATCATTCTGGGCCTGATGCCGATGATCGCGCCGAGCATCGGCGCGGCCATGCTGCGATTCGCCAGTTGGCGCGGGATCTTCGTCACGCAGGCGATACTGGCCGCCGCGGCGCTGCTGGTCTCCTGGCGACTCTATCGCGAGACCGCGGTCGAGCGGGTGAGCGGTCGTTTTCTGGCGTTGATGGCTCGCTACGGCCGGCTGGCGAAGAACACCCGCTACGTCCTGGCGGTCACCGTGATGGGCCTGATCGTCGGGCCGTTCTTCGGCTTCATCGGGTTCGCCTCCTTCGTCTACACGAAGATCTACGGCCTCTCGAACGAGGTCTTCGGTCTGTTGTTCGGGCTCAACGCCCTGATGGGCATGTCCGGCGCGTTCGCTTCCACGCGTATCACCAAGTGGATGTCGGACACGGCTCTGCTGACGATCTGCATGGTCGGCGGCCTGCTCGGCGGGGCGGTCGTTCTGCTCTGGGGCGGCTGGCATTATGCGACCTTCGCCGCCGGGATGTGTCTGGTGACATTCTTCTGCGGAATGAGCCGGCCGCTGAGCAATCATCTGATCCTGGAACAGGTCCGCACGGACATTGGCTCGGCGTCCGCGTTCATCGTCTTCTACCACTTCATGGTGGGAGCCGTCTGCATGAAGATCGTGACGGCCTCGTGGCGC
>JAAYVJ010000434.1 GCA_012517265.1 Planctomycetota bacterium
CGCAGCGGACAACCGTCCCTTCCACCACCCGAAGGTCCCCGGGCGGAGTTGATGCTGGCGACAGTACTGAGCCTGAGAGAGCCCGGACTGTCGCCACTGCTGAAGATGCCTCTGCCAGAACCGGCCCCGTCTGGTCCGTGCTCTCTGCGGTCTGTCTGCTGCCATCGATCAACTCCTTTCCATCGCATGACAGCATTATCCCGCTCTCGCAATCACGGAACAGATGTCCCTCGTCGGACGGTTACATTGTTCTCTCTCCCCGATTCGGCTATGATGTCCGGCTGTGCGTGGGTCCCCGCGGTGGGGGACGGATGGTCTTGACGCATGACTGGAGTGGCTGCATCGTGTCGAGGAGTGTATGAGTCAGGGAAATCGGTGCCGGGCGTTGGGTGTGGTTCTGGTTCTGGCCGGGACGGCGTTCGCCTCGGAGGCTCTGCGGGTTCCCGCGTTCACGGCGTATCTGGAGCCGAACGTGGAGGGGGCCCGGGTGTCCGAACGCTCCGGCGTCCGCGGCTGGAACGATCCGAATCTGACGGTGCTCTGGTTCGGACGGATCGCCACGCCGGGCCGGCTCGACTGTTCCGTGGCTCTGCGCCTGCCCAAGGAGGCTTCGTCGAAGCTGCGTCTGACCGTGGCCGGCCAGTCGAAGGAAGCGACTGCCTCCGGCGATGGGGCGACTCCTGTTACCGCGAACTTCGGGTCCTTCGAGATTCGCGAGGCGGGATATCAGCGGTTCTCGCTCCAGTCGCTCAACCCGGCCGGACAGCCCAACGGCGACATCGACGCCCTAATCCTCGACGGTCCGGCGACGAAGGACGCGCACTTCAATCTCAAGCCCCGGCGCAACGCCGCGTCCGTGCACTTGATGTACCCGGTGGACCCGAATGCCGAGGTGGCTGCGTTCTACTGCGAGATGACGGGCGTCGAGGAACCGCTGTGGACCTACTACATGGCCTGCGGCTGGCATCGCGGCTACTTCGGCATGCAGGTGAACGGGCCGGCCGAGCGGCGGATCATCTTCAGCGTCTGGGACAGCGGCAACGAGGCGATCGATCGCGGCAAAGTCGCCGACGAGAACCGCGTCACGCTGGTCGCCAAGGGCGAGGGCGTTGTCGCGGGCGACTTCGGCAACGAGGGCACCGGCGGGCACAGCCACCTCGTATACAACTGGAAGACCGGCCAGGTCCAGCGGTTCCTCGTCACCGCCGAGCCGACCGACGCGACGCATACGGTCTACTCGGGCTACTATTTTCATCCGGACAAGAAGGAGTGGTTCCTGATCTCCAGTTGGAGGGCCCCGAAGGAGGGCGGGTACATGCGCGGGCTGTACTCCTTCAGCGAGAATTTCGGCGGGGCCAATGGGCACCTCTTGCGCAAGGCCCTCTACGGCAACCAGTGGATTTGCACCTCCGATGGACGCTGGATCGAGCTGACCACCGCGGTGTTCAGTCACGACGGGACCGGCAGGACCGACCGTCTGGACCGCTTCATGGGCGTCGAGAACGGGCAGTTCTTCCTCGCTCACGGCGGTTTCGGGCCGGGCTTCACGCCATACCGCCAGAAGTTCACGAGGCCGCCGACCGGCAAAGCTCCCTCGGATGCACGACCGCTCCTGTCCAAGTGACGGGACTCAACCGATCATCGGGTCTTCCTTCTCCGGGGTGCCGGGAGCGTCCGGGTTCTGCCCCGGGACTGGGCCGGATATGTCGGTCGGGGGCGCGTACTCGATCCACATCAGGCCATCGCGTCTTTGTTGACGGCTGGGCTGGGGAAGCTGTCTCTCGCACTGGCCGTAGCTTTTGGTTGTCAGCACAAGGACAAGCGGCGCGGTCCTCGCGTCTTCGAGGATCAGTGCTTTGACTTGATCGATATCGAGTTCCCGCGACCCCGAGTCTTCGTAGCTCAGGCCGTAGGCGAACTCGCCGAGGCGGTTCACGAGGAAGACGTCGTCCCTTTGGCCGAACCAGCAGACGGCGCCGACGAAACGGTTCTCCGCAACGAAGATCGCGTCCCGGGGGGCGTCGGACATCCAGACGCGCAGACATCGGCCGGGGGCCTTCTGCGGGGTCAGCGCCGCGGCTGCGACGAAGTGCCAACTGAACACGAACAGCACGGGGCCGGCGCAGAAGA
>JAAYVJ010000435.1 GCA_012517265.1 Planctomycetota bacterium
ACCCTGTGTCGTCGTTGAAGGCCATCAGGCCTCGCTCCAGCACGGTCCCAAGGTTCTTGAGCCGGGCGTACTTGGCGACCATCCGCTCGCGGCCGGCGTCGTCCTTGACGACCACGAAGCCGTCGAGCCAGACGAGGCCGGGCTCCTTGGTCCTGGCCACCGGCCGGCTGAAGCCGTCCTTGTCCACGAAGTACTCCAGGTCCACCCCGACCGACGGGTCCAGCCCGCCTCGCCCCGGCAAATCCGAGACCGCGCCGGACATCGCGAAGTGGCCCAGCGGATACGACGGCCGGCCCGTGTCGCCCCAGGTCCAGAACAGCTTGCCGTGGTAGAGGACGGCCTCCACCGAATCCTGGCCCATGACCTGGCCGTTGAGGACCGGGTTCTTCAGGGGGACGGCCCGGCCCGTCAGGATGCTGTCGCGGTAGATCCCCTGGCCGGTGACGCGGTAGAGCCGCTCGGCGACGCTGAGCCGGTCGATCCGGACGACCGCCGTGGTGCCGGGCGTGGTCCGCAGTCTGACACCCTGCATGCCGAAGCCGTCCTTCGGGACTTCGTAGCCGGGGCTCTCGACGAAAAAGAAGACCTCGCGGTCCATCAGACCGGGTTCGAGGAAGGCGACGATGCCGTTGCTGTCCGTGACGAGCCGGATGAGGTTCGTGGTCCGCAGCTCCACCAGCGGCACGCCCCGCCCGCTCTGGCGGTCCACGACCTGGATCGCGAAGTACTCGCCGGGTCGATTCGGTTCTCCGGCCCCGATATTCCCGGCCGAGAGTGCGACCAGGAGGATCCCCGCCGCAACCGCCGCTGACGAACCTCTACGCGTCATCGAAGTCATTGCGTGCTCCATGTGCCATCCCTTCACTTGTTCATCGAGTCGACATTCCCAAGCGACCTGCACCCGGGCACTGCCCCGGCCGTCCAGCACACCTATACCACACTGGGCCCGCGGATCGAAGCGCCAACTGCCTCTGTTGGTTGTTTCGATCCGCGGGGGGGCCGGCGTCTCTGTGGCCAAGGAACTCGCCGCCGCAGTCCGGCTGCACCGGTATGGCGGGCGAAATCGCATTCTGCTTGATTCGTGGGGGCTGGGTATCATAGAATGACTGCAGGAAGTCCCGCGGCGGATGTCCGGTCTCGATCCGCGCGCGAGTGTTTTTTTCCCATTCGAGGAGGAGTTGCCGAGGCTCAAGAGACAGTCCACACTCGGACAGACGTATTCCCTTTGCCGTTCCGACAACAAGGCGGACAGGTGTTCTTCGCGTTCGGATGCAGCGTATTCGTGTGCATTGGCGATATGTTTTGAAGGAGGACGACCATGGGCAAGAAGTTGGCGGCATTGACACTGTGTGTGTTCCTGGCGTGCGTGATGGCCGGTCCGGCGGCGCAGGCGGGCGATCCTACGCTGGCAGGCTGGTGGAAATTCGACGAGGGGGGCGGGACGACGGTCCGGGATTCGAGCGGCTACGATCACGAAGGCGCTCTGGTCGGCGACCCGCAGTGGGTGGCGGGCAAGGTCGGTTCGGGCGCCCTGAGCTTCGACGGCTCCGACGGCCTGGTTCAAGTGCCCGAAAGCCCGGCGCTGGACGCCGGCGGCACGTTGACCATCGCCGCCTGGGTGAATCTGAACAACCTCTCGACCTACTATTTCGTGGCCTGTAAGGCCCCCAGTGGCACGGCGGCTTCGAACTATCCCGGCAACTATGAGTTCCGCGTCGTATCGGGGACGGGAATGTTGCAGTTGCTCCACCAGACGTCTCAGGGCCAGGACTACTCCACGTATGCGTCCACGAGGCCGATCGCGGCGGGGCAGTGGCGCCACGTGGCGGTGACGCTCCAGGCCGGCGCCCGCGTGGAGTTCTACATCGACGGGACCTCGGCGGGCGGGGCCGCTCAAACTTCGACCTTCGGCATTCTCAATGACGAGCCGATCCGCATCGGCGGCCGCAAGGACAACTACTCCTACTTCAACGGGCTGATCGACGACGTCCGCATCTACACTCGGGTGCTGACGCCGGAGGAGTTGCCCGACGTGATGCTGGGCAAGGGCCCCAATGACGAGCTCGCCGACGATCCGATGCCCGAGGACAAGGCAACGGACGTCTTGCAGGACGCGACCTTGACCTGGCAGGCGGGAAAGTCCGCCGTCTCGCACGATGTGTACTTCGGCACAGACTTCGCGGACGTGAACGACGCCGGCCGGGGCGATGCCAGGGGCGTGCTCGTGAGCCAGGATCAGACCGAGGCTGCGTACGACCCGGACGGCCTGCTCGAATTCGGGCGGACCTACTACTGGCGCGTCGATGAGGTCAACGGGGCTCCCGACTACACGATCTTCAAGGGCGAAACCTGGAGTTTCACGACCGAGCCGTATGCCTATCCGATCACCGGCCCCATAGTGGCCACCGCGTCGGCCTCCCAGGCCAACATGAAGCCTGAGAACACGGTCAACCGCTCGGGACTCGACGATCTGGATCAGCATTCCACCGACTCCACCCAGATGTGGCTCAGCAACGTCAAGCCGGCCTGGATTCAGTACGAGTTCGACGGGGTCTACAAGCTGCACGAGATGTGGGTCTGGAATTCGAATCAGGTGATCGAAGCCTTCCTGGGCTTCGGAGCCAAGGACGTCGCCGTCGAGTACTCCATCGACGGTGCAACGTGGACGACGCTGGAGGGCGTGCCCCAGTTCGCCCGGGCCACCGGCATGCCGACCTACACGGCGAACACGGTCGTCCAGTTCGGCGGCGTCATGGCGAAGTTCGTCAGGCTGACGATTACGACCAACTGGGGCGGCCTCGCGTCGCAGACGGGCCTGAGCGAGGTCCGCTTCTTCCACGTTCCGGTGCACGCGTTCGCGCCGGAGCCGGCGGCGGGAGCCACAGGCGTGAGCGTCGAGACGGATCTCCTCTGGCGCCCCGGCCGCGAGGCGACGTCGCACACTGTGTACATCGGCACCGACAGCAACGCCGTGGCCGCCGGCCTGGTTTCGGGCGACAGCGTGACCGCACATCGCTACACGCCGGCGAACCTGTTGTTTGCCACGGAGTACTTCTGGAGGGTGGACGAGGTGGGCGATGCCGGCGTTCGTCCCGGCGACCTCTGGAGTTTCACGACCGAGGACTACGCCTCGGTTGACGACTTCGAGAGCTACACGGACGACATGGAGGCCGAGCAGACGATCTGGCAGACCTGGATCGACGGCCTGGCCGACGGCAAGAGCGGTTCGCAGGTGGGGCACGACACGTCGCCGTTCGCCGAGACGACCGTCGTCCACGGCGGGCGACAGTCGTTGCTGATGATCTACGACAACTCGGCCTTCGCCTCCTCGGAGGCCACGCGGACCTTCGATGCGCCTCAGAACTGGACCGTCCGTGGCATCAAGACCCTTTCCCTCTACTTCGCGGGCGTCGCGGGCAACGGCGGGACACTGTACCTGAAGATCAACGGCGTCAAGGTCGCCTACCACGGAGACCAGACGGACCTGGCGCGAACCGCCTGGCAGGTCTGGAACGTCGATCTGTCCACGGTCGGCGGCGCCGGCAGCGTTCGATCGCTGACCATCGGCGTGGAAGGCGCGGGAGCCGCCGGCACGCTGTACGTTGACGACATCCGCCTCTATGCCGTCCCCGTCGCGACGACGCTGCCGGCCGATCCCGGCACGGCGGGTTTGGTCGCGAAGTACAAGTTCGATGGCGACGCCAAGGACTCCGCGGGGACGCACCATGCGACGCTTGTCGGCTCGCCGACGTACGTCGCAGGCAAGGTCGGCCAGGCGCTCAACGTGCCTTTCGACGTGCAGTACGCCGTGGTGGACTACGCCGCCGATCTGGCGATGAACACATTCAGCGTCGCCGCCTGGGTCAACGTGGCGGATGTGAGCTATTCGCGGGGCGTGCTCGGAACCCGCATCGGCGGCGAGTACACCTTCGATCTGAAGGTCGAGGCCACTCGCATACACGCGGACGTCGGCAGCGGCACGGCCTGGCTGAACACCTCCGTGGACATCACGGCCGCTCAGGGCGGCGTCGTCAGCCTCAACGAGTGGCATCACATCGCCTGCGTCGTGGACGATGCCGCCGACACCGCCGCGATGTTCCTGGACGGCGTCCCGGCGGCGACCGTGACCTTCACCGGCACGCCGTTGTTCATGAAGTCCGGCCAGAGCCTCGGCATCGGCCGGGACTACGACGGGGCCGCCGAGTACATGCACGGCATGATCGACGAGGTGTGCATCTATAACAGAACGCTGTCCGCCGCGGAGGTCGCCTGGATGGCGGGCCGAAGGCTGCCGATCGACAAACCGCTCTGAGGCGGGGCGACCCGGCATCATCAGCCCGAGCCGGCAGCACGCGGCAGTGATGTGTGTTCGTGACATCTGCCTGGTGTTCTCCGGTCCGGACGAGGACGTCGTGGGGCCTATGTCGTATGGCCTAGGCCCCACTGCGTTTGTCAAGACCGGTCCGTCGCAGGCGGTACGCATTGCCGGCGTCCGTGACGTCTTTCTGCAATCGAGGAGATCGGTTCTCATGCGGAGCCGCCCCGGGAAGTCCCGGGGATTGGCTTCGTTTCGCAGGACGGACCGTGAAGCGTGAAGGGGCAAGCGTGAAGCGGTTCGGCCGGGGGCTGTGTGGCGCGTCCTTCCTCGTTCGTAGTGACGCCGTGAGGCGTTATCTTCTCTTGGAGTTTCAAGTGCGAAGTCTGAAGTTGGAAGTCGGAGGCGGCGCTTGCCGCCTCTTTGGATGCGCTTTCGTCAAACGAAGCCAATTCCGCCCCCGCATCCCGATCCGCCGCAAGATTTAAGGCCAAGATGGGGGTTTGGGCCACAGAGGACACAGAGGTCACAGAGGCGGAAAGGCGAGAATCGGGCGAATTGGCGAGTGGCGCAAAAGCCG
>JAAYVJ010000436.1 GCA_012517265.1 Planctomycetota bacterium
CTTGGCCAGCAGGGGGACGATCGCCTCGCGTTTGATGATCCCCTGCTGGCGAAAGCCCATCGAGTCGTTGGCCGGGTTGGCCCCCCGGCCGAGGATGAAGTTGACGCGGTCGGCCTGGGCCAGAAGATCCGCCAGTTCCGTGACCGGGTTGGTCTCTTCAAATTCCTCTTCCGGCACGTCGAGGATGTTGCAGAGCTGATTGAGCGTGACGGCCCCCTCGGTGACCAGGTCGATGCCTTCGAGGGCGTACTTCGGCGGCGCGATCAGGCTGGTGGGTTGGCGATCGATCGCGAGCTGGCGGCCGGTGACCCGGGCCACGATCGCCGCCGTGGTGGCTCCGCAGACGACCTTGGGACCGTCCAGGGCCAGGAAGCGGTTGACCACGTCGGCGTCGAGCCGCTTGTCGGCGGGCGGGCCGGTCAGGATGTGCAGCGTCCGGCCGGGCCGGCAGTGGGCCGAGACCACCGTCATGTCGTCCCGCGAAACGCCCCCGTCCAGACGCATCGCCTCCTGCTGAATCGCCTCCGGGATGTCGCTCATGCGGTAACCCGCCGCGAGAAGCCGGCTGGCGTGTCCGGCCGCCCCTTCGCTGGTCCAGCCGTGCATTGAGCCATTGCCGATGCCCGCCTGCGTGATTCCGTCGCTGAACAGCAGCAGGCCCTCGCCCGGCTCCAGGAAGCAACTGGACTGCTGGGCGACCGCGTCGTCGATCAGGAGCGGTCGCTGAGGCAGGACATCGGCGTGGTCCCGGCTCGCCAGGACCGACGCCGGCGCGTCGTACGTCAGGATGGTCGCTTCCCCGTCGTTGAGGATTCGCATGAGAATCACGGCGGCGTAGGGCTTGGCCGGGTCGCGCCACTTGTCCACGGTCGCGATCACGCTGGCGAACGTCCGGCGCAGCGAGAAGCCCTCGGCCAGCATCTTCAGCATTCGCGACACGTGCAGCGTCGCGGCGATGTGGGCCTTGATCCCCGAGCCGATCCCGTCGCACAGGATGACGTCGGTGCACATGTCGGTCCGCCGCTGGGCGACGACGTCGCCGCACGGGCCGTCGACGTGCTTGGCCGCCTGATGGCTCGTTATGTCGATGTGTAAGTATCTTTGAGCCATGAATTCTTCCGGTCGTCGCCGCCGGTGGGGTTCTCCTGGGCCACTTTGACGAGGTTCTCCAGCAGCTTCTCGCCCTCGGCGGTGCTCTCGCCGAGGAACTGGGCGATCTTGCCGGCGATCTCGATCTGATGCGTCAACAGGTCGCGGGCCTGCTGAACGGTGCGGGCCCGCAGGACGTCGAGCTGTTTCTTATTCAGGAGACTGCTGGTCAGGTTCACGAAGACGCCGACATACTGTTTCACGTCGCGAAGCGCATAGACGATCTGGTGGCACACGAGATTGTACTTCGTGTGCTCGACAGTCACTTCCGTCAGCTCGGCCTTGCCCGCCGCGATCTGCTCGAACGGCTCGGGGTCGATCAGGTACGAGATCGACTTGCCGTACACCGCTTCGGAGCACATGAACAGCCGCTTGAACGACGGGTTCACGTGCAGGATGTTCAGGTGCTCGTCGAGGATCACGATGCCGTTGGGGCTGGTCTCGATGATGCGGTCCGTCCGCTGCTCGGCCAACCGACGCATGTACGGCACGCACATCTCCGACTCGGCCATGTTGCGAATGACCGCGATCGCCTGCTCCCGACACGAGGAGTATCCGCACGCGCCGCAATTGAGCTGATCTTCGGGGTTCTCCTTGCCCATCTGCGCGAAGACCTGACGAATCTGCTCCTCCGTGACATCGCCCGCCGACGGCAGCGGCCGGCAGGCGAACGACGCGGTCAGATCCGCAGAGCCGTTCGAGCCGGCGCCGTCGTGGGCGCCGGCAAGAACGTATTGAAGGAGGGCTTTGCGTCTCTGATAGACGGTTTCGGTTGCAGGCATCGCCGGGCCGTTGATGCAGCCTTGGTCGCAGAACAGAGGTTCGACCAGCAAATGCCCGTGACTACTCGTCAGACTCTCGAGAGTGTCTTTCACTTCCTGGGTGCCGGTGACGCTGAGCACGTCCGCCGCGAGCAGGGAGGTGCTCAAGGATGCCGTCTGGAGACTGCCGCCTGCCAGCGGAAACGAACGTGCCCAGCCTTCCGGCACCATATCGAAATCACTCTCTTCGAGAATAGAGAGATCCACGTGTTCCAGCTCGAGCCACTCGAGCAGCTCGGTGAACGTCAGGGCGAAATCGACCGCCCCGCCGCTCTTTTCGCGGGCCTCCTGCTTCTTGGCGACGCACGGCCCGATGAAGACGACCCGCGTGCCCTCGCCAAGCGAAGTCTTGAGCATCCTCGCGTGCGCGACCATCGGCGAACAGACCGGCACAAGGGCCCC
>JAAYVJ010000437.1 GCA_012517265.1 Planctomycetota bacterium
CGTTGCCGCCCGCGCCGCCGGCGCCACCGGGACCTGCCGCAGCGCCGAGACCCTGGCGAACCGTGGTGTTCTGAATCGTGCAATACTTGATGATCGGCCGGCAATTCGGACCGAAGTACATCGCGCCGCCGAGACCGTCGCCGCCATCGCCGCCGTCGCCGCCCTTACCGCCTGCGCCGCCGGCACCGCCGTTGCCGCCTGCGCCGCCGGCGCCGCCGTTGCCGCCTGCGCCCGGGGTGCCCTCGCCGGCGGCATCGCCGCCGTCCTGGCCCTGTTGGCCGTCCTGACCGTCTTGCCCGTTCTGGCCGTTCTGGCCGGCCTGGCCGGCACCACCCGCGCCGCCGGCCCCGCCTGTGGCGCTGCAATCGCTGATCGTGCAATGGAGAATCGTCGGAGCGCTGTTGGCATCGAAGTAGAACGCGCCGCCGTAGCCGTTGCCGCCCTTGCCGCCGTTGTAACCGTCGGCGCCTGCCACGCCGTCAGCGCCTGCCAGGCCCGCCGCGCCGTCGGCGCCGGGCTTGCCGGGCGTTCCATCGGCGTTCGGATCCGCCGTCTCATCCGGCGGTGCGGGAGCCTCCTCCTGATCCGGAGCAGCCGCGGGATCATCCGGTTCCGGCTGGGCCTGAGGCGCCGGATGGACAAACGTACCGGGGGCGCCGGCAAAGCCGGTTGCGGTGCAATTGCGGATGATCAGGTTCGACAGGGTCGGACTGCTGCCGTTGAAGCACGCGACCGCGCCGCCAAGGGCGTCGGCGCCGGCATCTCCCGTGTCGCCGGTGGGCGCACTGGCGCCCCACTCATGACCGTTGCCGTTCTGAATCGTGAAGCCGTCGATGACCGAGTCGGCCCCTTCGCCCTTGTGGAACTTGAACGCCCGCCCCTGGCCGCGGCAATCGAGAACCGTCGAGGCCACGCAAGCCGGATCGTCCGGATTGTCGCTGGTCAGAGTGATCGCCTTGCCGTTGAAGTCAAGCGTGCCGTTCAGCCGGTAGGTGCCGCGTTTGACGATGATCGTGTCGCCATGCGTCCGGGCCGCCGAGATCGCCGCCGCGATGCTGGGGAACTGGCCGGGGACCTCCAGGGTCCGCGGCTGCGTGAAGCTGACGGTCACCTCCTTGTCGGAGGTCATCGTCACGGTGTTGAGCAAGGCCCACGTGGCGTCGTTGTCCGTGCCGGTCCAGTGGTCGATGATGTACGGACCGACCGGGACCGCGGTGAGCGCGACGACGGTGCCTTCGCGATAGAGCTGGCCTCTGCGGTGCTCCGGCTGGATTTTGCACGTCTCCGTGCTGCCGGCGACCGGATACTGACCTTGGACCCGCGTGACCAGACGGAACAGAGGGATCTGTTCGAACTCGACCTGGATAGCGACCGGGCCGTTGGCCACGAACGTGACGGTCGGGTCTTTCTTCGTGTCGTCCGGCGTGCCGACCCAGCGTTTGATTCGCCAGCCGTCCTTCGGCTCGGCCTTGATCGTGACCACTTCGAACCGCCGGACCGAGCCGGTGCTCGGCGCAACGGTGACGACGCCTCCGGCGACGTTGGGATCAACGGGATTGCCGCCGGCGTCCACCACAGTGACGATCAGCGGATAGTTGGCCGCGGACGCGGCCGCGTAATGCGCGCCCACGTCGATGCGACCGACGTCCTTTTCGCCGTCGGTGCGCGTCGTCATCCCGGCCATCTGAGCGGCCAGGGACGGATCGATGTCGGAGACACCGGCGTCGACGCAGGGACTGTGGACGAGTTGCCCGGCCGCGATCTGGCTGAGATAGTACGCGCCGTCGGGGCCCTGCGTGAACATCGGATTGGCGTGGAAGTCGCCCTCGCCGCCGTCTTCCGTGTCCTCGATGCAGGAATACGTCGCGGTGCAGTTGAACAGATCGTCGCCGTTGCCCCACAGGATACAGTTGGTGATCTGCGGATCGGAGCCGTCGAAGGCCCAGACGCCGCCGTCCCGCGACGGAGTGGCGTCGTCCACGACGATCGTGCAGTTGGTGATCGTCGGCGAGGAGGCGACAAGGTCGATCTGACCGCCGCCGCCAACGGCCGAGTTGTTCAGAATGAAGCAGTTGGTGATCGAGGCCGAGCCGTTGAGGAACGCGATGCCGCCGCCCGAGCTCATGGATCGATTGTTGCGGATGATGCAGTCGGCGACCGTCGGGGTGGCGTCCTCGAAGTTCAGGCCGCCGCCGACGCCCGCGGCGTCGAAGACCACGTTGTCGCTGATGACGCAGTTGCGGATCAACGGCGAGCCGCCCAGGCAGTCGATGCCGCCGCCGAAGGAACGCGCGTGGTTGTTGGCAATGATGCAGTCGGTGATCGTGGGCGAGGCGTTCTCAATGCGAATGCCGCCGCCGTTCTCGGCGACGCCCCAGCCGATCGTGAAGCCCTGGATGACCGAGTCGCGGCCCTCGCCGTTGGCGAAGGTCACAAGCGAGCCCTGCTTGGCCAGGCCGAAGATGATCGCACTGCTGGTGTAGAGATTCGGGTCCGAGGGGTTGGCGATGTCGCCGCTTCGCAGCGTGATTGCCTTGCCCTTG
Organism: Planctomycetota bacterium; assembly: GCA_012517265.1. GTDB lineage: Bacteria > Planctomycetota > Phycisphaerae > Sedimentisphaerales > Anaerobacaceae > PLanc-01. The sequence goes on from JAAYVJ010000437.1 coordinate 2,544, forward strand.
AAATCGATCATTTCGAGGAACAGCGTGTTGCCGGTCCTGCGGCCCTCGGCGATCAAGGTGTCGCCGTTGTTGGCGTCGTCGATCGCTTCCTGGATCGAGTAGTAGTAGTTGTTGGGATCGGTGTAGTCATCCCGGGTGTTGATGACCCGGCCCAGAGTGCCCCCAGGTACGGCGGCCAGGGCCTTGGCCACGTTGACGCGGCCGTGCGACTGGCACAGGCCCGGCACGACCTTGTCGGCCGTCTGCATCAGGACCTGCTTGACCTGATGATACGACAACGCAGGGTACTTGGCCCACAGCAGCGCGGCGGCGCCGGAGACATGAGGCGCGGCCACGGAGGTTCCGGAGAGCACCCCGTACTCGGCGGTCAGGCCGGCGGACGTCATCACGTCGGTCGCGGTGACCGGCATCGTGCTCAGAACGCCCTCGCCCGGCTCGGCCAGATCGACCGACCGGACACCGTAGTTCGAGGTCAGGGCCATCTGGTCGCGGCTGTTGGTCGCCATGACCGAGACGACGTTGTAGAGGGGATAGGCAGCCGGATAGAACGGCGTATTATCGGTATTGACCGACCCGTTGCCGGCCGCGGCGACGAACAGAATGCCCTTCTTGCCCGCCGCTTCGATCGCGTCGCGCAGACTCTTGCTGTACTCGGGACCGCCCCAGGAGGCGTTGATGATCTTGGCCCCCATGGCCGTGGCGTACTGAACGGCCGCCACCGCGGCGTCCAGATTCACGCCGTCCTTATTGGCGACCTTGCAGATCATCAGGCTGACGTTCCAGGAAACGCCGGCAACGCCCACGCCGTTGTTGGTCGAGGCGCCGATGATGCCCGCCACGTAAGTTCCATGGTAGACGTCGTCGGCGACGTTCTTGGACTTGGCGAGGAAATTGTACCCGGACACATCGTCGATGTATCCGTTGTTGTCGTCGTCGGTGTCGGCTTTGCCGGTGGCTTCCCGGCGATTGGACCAGATGTTCTTGAGGTCGGGATGGGTCGCGTCGATGCCGGTGTCCAGCACGGCCACGATCAGATCCTTGTTACCGGTTGTGACGTCCCAAGCCTCGGGCGCGTCGATGTCGGCGTCCGCCAGGCCGTTGGTCTGGCCGGTGTTGTTCAGGGCCCACTGATCCTTGAAGCTCGGATCGTTGGGCGTGCGGCTGAGCTGGTACCTGTAATTGGGCTCGGCGTAGCGCACGTCGGGGGAAGCCGCGAACTTCATCGCCGCCTCGGCCGCCGAGACCCCCTTGGGCAAAGTCACCAGGGTCAGGCCGGGCACCACGTCGTCATACTGGGCGCTCACGACGGCGCCCTGCACGATGCTGCGTGAGATCGCCGATCGCCGGGCCCGCGAGGTAAGCGGCCCCACGAGGTCGGGACAAGTGGCGGACGGAGTGCTCCCGTCTGCGAAGCAAACAAGCAAGGCGCCGGCTTCGCTGGAAGCCACGCCCTGCCGGCCGGCAGTGTCCGATAAAGAGAAAAGGGAGAGTTCGCTCGCCGCTGCCAAGCCCATCTGCGCGCAGAGGACCAGCAAGGAGCTGATCATCAGTCGCCAGGCGCTCGGTCGCTCCTGAATCTGCTCTGTCATATAGCTACTTCCGTTCAACTGTGCCCAAGTCCGTACACTGACTGAATAGAGTACCCCTCGCGTGCAACCTATCGTCAAATCCGCGGCGGCACTGAACTTACCGTCGTGATCCACTGAGAACCGGTTCTTCCAGGGCCGCGATCGCCTCCTGCTCGGTTTCCTCTTGCAGAATGATCGTCGGCTTGACCAGAATCAACAGGACCTTCTGATCTCGCATCTTGCTGCGGTTGGAGAAGAGACGTCCGAGAATCGGGATCTTGCTGAGGACCGGGACCCCGGCTTCCTTTTGCACTTCAACCGCCAGCTTGTGGCCGCCCAACAGGAGCGTTCCGCGGTCCGGCACGCTCACGCGCGTCATCACCGTGGCCTGTTCCAGTTCGGGCACGCTCACGTGCGTCGTGACCACGTCATTGGAGTCGCTCGTCGTGCCATTGGTGGTTCCGGTATTGTTGTCGCTGGCGTCCACTTCCACCGCGTGCCGGGCGAATCCAAGCAGGTCGGTCTGATTCGTCGTGATGTTCAGCAGGACGTACTTCTTGTCCTTGGAAATCGTCGGCGTGATGCTCAACGTGCTGCCCACCGGCAGGAACTGAACGTTCTGATACGTGCCCGACTGTCCCGTCGTGCCGCCGCCGGTGCTGCTCTGGAAGACGCCCTGCGTCTCGGTCGGAGGCAAAGCGTAGGACACCATGCTGGTCAGCGAGAAGGAGGCCGACTCGCCGCTGACGACCGTCAGTTTCGGCGCCGCCAGGGACTTCGAGTCGGTCCGGGCCTGGGTCGCCCTCAACAGGAAGGCCACCTGGAGGTCATCGAGAACCGAGCCGTAGCCGCCCGTGACGGCGACCCCGGGATTCTGGCCTGCGATGTTGCCCAGGTTGCCGGCCACGCCCGTGGCGATGCCGGGAGCGGCCACGTCATACGAACCCTGGTTGAACGTCCCGACGCCCCACTTGCCGCCGAAGTTGTAGCTGAAGTCGACGTCCATTCCGATGTCTTCGAGGAAGTTCTCGGTGACCGCGAGGAACCGGGCCTCGATCGAGACCTGATGCCCCAGCGACTTGCGGAGCTGGTCGAGCAGCAGTTCGATCCGCTGATGCACTTCCGGAGTCTGGTAAATGGCCAGCTTCTTGGGGCTTTCCTGCGGGAAGATGGTGATCGTGCCCAGGGCCGTTTCGGGATACAGGTCGTACCAGCTTTCCGGGTCGATGCTCTGCTCGATCAGGTCACGCAGGCCGTAGGCCATCGACATGCTCTGGTAGCTGGTGCTTCCGCCCATGCCGCCCATCATGCCGCCCATCATGCCGCCCATCATGCCGCCCATCATGCCGCCGCCCATGCCGCCCATCATGCCGCCGCCCATGCCGCCCATCATGCCGCCCATGCCGCCCATGCCGCCGCCATAGCTGCCGCCGCCCATGCCGCCCATCATGCCGCCCATGCCGCCCATCATGCCGCCCATCATGCCGCCGCCCATCATGGAGGCCATGCCGCCGTAATTGGCGGGCGGACTGACGAGATCGGAGACGTCGTAGACGCGGGTTTCCATCTTCTTGGCCGGCAGGCCGAGGCGGGTCGCCACGGTGACGACGCCGCGGTTGATGACATAGTCCACCTTGTAGTCATCCGAGGTGGCCAGAGGGTCGGTCAAAGCGCTGAGCAGATTCTCCAGCGCCGTACCCAGCCGGATGCTCGACGGACCATCGAAGTCCACGGGGCTGGAAGGCTCAATGTTCGCATTCTCGAGCAGGTCGCGCCACAGAACGACGATGTTCAGCGGAGGGGTGATCGAATTCCGCAGGATCTCGAACGCCTGGCTGGCCGGGGTCGTCTGCGTGATCGCAGACAGATCCACTTCCATCTCAAGCTGCTCGTAGATCTTCGTATTGGACGGATCCAACTGGAACGCGTCTTCCGGCTTGCGCGTCGGCTTGGCGATGATGTCTCGCCAGTTCTTCGGATAGGTGATCTCGTCCGCGTAGGGAATGGTCGCTTCGTCGGTGCTCAGCTTGATGTCCGCCGTCTGGCGACGATCGACTTTCTCCTGCTCGAGCTGCTTGCGGTAGTAGATCATGTCCTCGACCATCTCCTTCGTTGTCAGCGCCTCGTCGTTGAGAGGGTCGATGACGAGAAGGGCTTCGAGCTGGCCGAGCGCCGCGTCGAACTGCTGTTGTTTCCAATAGGCCTTCGCGCGTTGCAGGTATTCTTCGACTCTTGCCTGACGATCCTGCTCGGCCTTCTCGCGGGTCCGCTGCTCGCGCTCGGCGGATTCCTGAAGCCGTTGCGACTCCTGCTGCTTGTCCTGCGCAGCCTGGGCCGCATCGATGCTCTGGGAGGTCCCATTGAGCTTGAGCATGTGCTGTTTGTACAGCTCGTCGCCCAGATAGGCCTGATACTGATTGACGGTTCGCACAGCGCCTTCGACGCTGTCCCTGGCCGAGGCGAACTCGCCCTGGGCCATGAACTTCTGGGCCTGGGTCACCGCGCCGCTCACCGCGTTCTCGACGTAGCTGCGAATCGTGTTCCTGCGCCGATTGATGTCGTCGATGAAGGAGCCGCCCTGCCCGCTGCCGGATTCTTCCGCCAGGGGAGCCGGGCTCGTCGCCGTCGGCTGCATCGGCACCATGCGCGTCATCGGGGCCGTGTTCTGGGTCGCGCCCTGGCCGGCCAGTTGCGCGTCGATCTGGGCCACGTAATCCTCGGGGCGCAGTCCCGGCGGGGCCGAGATCAGACCGCTGGCCGCCACCTCAGCGAAGCCCTGCCGGGCCGCGGCCAGCTCGCCCTGGATATAGAGCTCGCGGCTGCGGTTGTACAGATCCTGGATGCGCTCCCGCTCGCCCTGTACGGCGGGCGCAGCCTGAGCGCTGAAATTCGAAGGACTGCTCACCAGTGAGCCCGTTCCGGCGGCCGGCATGGCCTGGGCCGACACGTCGGCCAACACCACGGGGCGGGCGGCCGCCTTTCCGGCTTCGGCCACCTGGATGTCCGCCAGGTACCCGCGGATCTCATCGGCCATCGTCTCGGGCATCACGCCGCTGTCGAGGACCTTGGTGAAGCCTTCCTTGGCGGTCTTGAGGTCACCGCTCTGGTAGGCCGCAACGCTGCGGTAGTAGGTCTCGGCAGCGTTCTTCTTCTTGTAGCGATCCAGCGCGTCGCCAGGGGCGGAAGCAGCGTCCTGCGGATTCCCGGCCGGAGACGTTTCGGTGATGGTGGAGACGGAGGGCGCCGGGGTGTTCTGCGAGGGCGCAGTGATCCTGGCGGCAGGAACGGCCGCGGTAGGATTGGCGTCCCCGAGCGTCGCCGCGATCTCCTGGCGTTCCTGAACCGTCAGGAACTCGCTGTCCCGAACGCTCGCCAGTTGCGCGCGCGCAGCAGCGAAGTCCCCCTTCTGGCTCAGTCGCTCCGCAGCTTGACGGGCCTCGACGATGCGGTTGCGCTCCGTCACGGCCTTGCCGGCCTTGTCCCGAAGGGACGCCAACTTTCGCTGCTCGACGGGATCGAGGTACTGCGCGTACTTCTGGGCCGCCTCCAGGGTCTTCACAGCCTCGCTGTAGTAGCCCCGATCGTACTGCTGTTGCCCGACCCCCACAATGTGCTGGACCATGGGACGCAGCGTGGCGTCCTCATTCCCCTGCGCTGCCGGTGACGGAGTCACGTGCACAAGACATGCCGCGGTAAGAGAGACCACAGTCAGAATTGTCGAAATGGTCCCCTTCCGCACAGACTTTGCGTACACACTTGGCCTGTCCAAAACCTAACCTCCTGCCTATAATGTCGTCACCCTCTTATGGGAAAACCAGTTACTGTCGTTGGTTATCAACAACCTCCACCGTAAGGATGTAGGACAGAGTTACGACTTCAATCTAGTAAAATAGCCAATTTTTTGCAAGGGAAAAATCGCCCCCCAGATTGTTTGACCGATAAAATCAGAACTGCCTCAGATAGAACCGGGGATCGTCAGCCGGGGCTGGGGAAATTGGTGCGTCAAAATTGGGCGTCGCAGGCCGGGCACACGGAGACACTATGGGAAACCTCGATAATATGGCGTTTTTGGGCAAGCAAACCCTCATCCTTGCGGTCGAGACCTCCAGTCGCATCGGCTCGGCGGCTCTGGCCCTCGGGGACGTCCTGCTCGATGAAACCGTCTTCTCCAACCCCATGCGACACAGTGCCGAGATCTTCCCGACCATCGACGGCCTGCTCGCCAAACACGGGCATTCCCCGCGGGACATCGGACAGATCCATATCGCCGCCGGTCCGGGCAGTTTCACCGGCCTGCGGATCGCCGTGACCATGGCCAAGGCCATGCACCTGGCCCAGGGGGTGAAGGTCGTCACTGTGGACTCCCTGGACGTCGTCGCAGCCAACTTGGGGGAGAGTGCCGCGGCTGCCCAGCCCCAAATACTCGACCAAATTAATAGGATTGCCGCCCTGTTCGATGCCAAGCGGGGTCAGTTCTACGTGAGTCTGTACGACCGAAAACCGGCCGGGGCCGCCGGTCCCCACCCCCCGGTCGAGGACTCCGGGTACCAGATCCCTGCCCCCGGAGGCTCCCGGTGGCACAAGATCCACCCCGATTCCCTCCTGACGGCCCAGGAGATCATCGAAGGATTCGCCGCGAAGGGACCGTTGGGCGTCGTCGGAGACGGCCTGTTGTATCATCGGGAGGAGTTCGCCCGGGAGGGGGTCGTCGTCCTGCCCGAATCGTGCTGGAGTCCGCACGCTGCCAACGTCCACCGGCTTGGTTGGCAGAAGGCCCTTCTCGGCCGGTTCGCCGACCCGTTGGGCCTGACCCCCTTCTACCTGCGGGGGCCCCAGGTAACCCTCAAGCGAAAACCGTGATTGATGGGGCTTTCCGCCATGACATCCGCCATTTGCCGTCGTTCCCATCCGGGAAATACGCCGCGGATTTGCACCAAAAAACTGTTGCTCCCTATTCCCCAGCCCTCGGTATTCTGGTATAGCATGGTCATACAAACGGGCATCCACTGAGTTGAGCAATGCCTACGCGGTGATGCGTTGTAGCCTGTGTAGCCGGTATGCCCTCCATCTAGACTCCTTCGGAAAGGAAGGTAGGTAAATGAACATCTATATCGGGAATCTTGCCCCCGACACGACCGAGGACGAGGTGAAGGAAGCCTTCGCCGCGTTCGGTGATGTCGCATCGGTCAAGATTATTCGGGACGGCGCCACAGGCGAATCTCGAGGGTTCGGCTTCGTCGAGATGCCGAACGAAGAACAGGCTCAGGCCGCAGTCGCCGGCATGAACGGCAAAGAGATCAAGGGAAGCCAGATCCGCGCCGAGCAAGGTCGCGCCAAAGCGCCGGCCCCCGGTTTCGGCGGTGGCGGCGGCGGCAGACGGCCCGGCGGTGATCGCGGCGGTCCCCGTGGCGGCGGACGGCCCGGCGGCGGGTATCGTGGCGGCGGCGGTGGCGGCGGTTATCGCGGTGGTGGCGGCGGGCGGGATCGCGGCGGCGATCGCGGCGGCCCTCGCGGCGGCGGACGGCCCCGTTATTGAGTAGTCAGACGGCTGAACGCGCCCCCGTCGTGATCTGCCTCGATGTCGATTCTCGGGGCCGACGAAGGCGCGCTGGCCGGCGCATATGGAGCGTGCGTACCCAACAGCTCATCCCAGGTGGCGATTCACAACAGGTGAATCGCCACCTGTCTTCTTGGAGCTCAAGTCTCGTGGACGCAGGCCCATGTCGCGTCAGGAAGCGTCGGATCGGGACGACTACTGCGTCGCACGCCCAAATCCAATGTCGTCGATGTAGATCTTGCCGGTGCCGCCTGCGACAGGACCGGGCCGGGTGCCGACGCCGATCGTCAGCGATTTGACTGCGGTCACTTTCACGC
>JAAYVJ010000438.1 GCA_012517265.1 Planctomycetota bacterium
TCCAACGCCCAGCGATACATCGGCTTCGAGACCGAGTACAAGTACAACACGTGGCTCCAGACCGACGCCGCAATCAACCCCGGCAACAGCGGCGGCCCGCTGATCGACACCAGCGGCGCGATCGTCGGCATCAACACGCTGGGCGTCGAGGGCAGCGGGCTGGGCTTCAGCATCCCGGCGTCCATGGTGCAGGACATCGCGGCGCGGCTCAAACGCGACGGGCGGGTCATCCGGGCCTACACCGGCCTGCGTCTCCAGGCCCTCAAGGACTTCCAGAGCAACACGTTCGTCGACAGCGAGCACGGCGTGCTCATCGCGGGCGTGGAGGAGAACAGCCCGGCGGCTCGCTCCGGCCTGCGGGCCGGCGATATCCTCTTGAGCGTCGCAGACAAGCCCGTCGAGGGCACGTACGCGGAGATGCTCCCCGAGATCTGGCGGCGTCTGGCGGATCTGGAGATCGACCAGCCGGTGGCGATGGAGATCCGGCGGAACGGCCAAGCCGTGAAGATCGAGATCACGCCGGAACAGAAAGGGGCCTCCGAGGGCGCGGACTTCGACTGCCGCCGATGGAACATGACCGTCAAGGAGATCAACAAGTACCTGACACCCCAGCTCTACTACCTGCGGGAGAAGGGCGTGTACATCCAGGGCATCCGCTATCCCGGCAACGCGGACACCTCGGGCCTGGCCCGCCGGGACATCCTCGTGACGATCGACAAGGAGCCCGTCGAGACCATCGCGGACGTGAAGCGCGTGTACGAGCGGATCGTGCAGGACGAAAAGCGAGAGAAGAAGGTGGTCGTGGAGATCCTCCGCAGCGGATTGCGAAAGTGGATCGTGCTGGACTACCGCCGGAATTACGAAGAGGAATAGCCATGAAGACTGGAAACTCGAAATCCGAAACTCGAAATTCGAAACAAGCGAGAATGTCACAAACCCGAATCTCAAACCAAAGCGTCGGATGCACGACGTCGTTTCGGTCGCTTGGATTTGATTCATTTGGATTTGTTTCGAATTTCGTGCTTCGGATTTCGATATTGGTCGCGATCCTGGCTCCCCTGGCGCCGGTGTCGCGGGCCGACTCGTCCGACGCCGAAGATCCGTCCCAGAAGATCTGCGAGCAGACCGCGTGCAGTTTCGTCATGGTCAGCTACCATCTCAAGAAGAGCGAACGCCCCTACCTCAACGGCGGCGACTCGGAGTTCGGACAGCAGTCGATTCTGCAGGGCATCCTCAACAAGAACACGCTGGACGCCGTGGGCGTGATCGTCAGCGACAAGGGCGAGGTCTTCACGTACGAGCGAGAACCCGCACATTGGGAAGTGATCGACCGCATCACGATCAAGGGCGTCGACGGGACCGTCGTGCCGGCCAAGGCCGACCGGCTGCTGGTCAAAGCGCCGGGCCGAATCGTGCGAATCGAAGGCGCCCTGCCGGCGGGCTGGAAGCCCCTGGCGTTCTTCGACTGCGGCCCGCTCACGCCGACCACGAGACTCTTCTCCGTGTCGATGGGCACGGACCGATACTATCGCATGTACGTCAAGCCGTGCGACTACGGCCGCAACTGGGACCGGAGCATCGGCTGCGGCGACTGCCTGCGGGTTTCCGGCGCGTCTCACGCCGCGGTTCTGTGCGACGAGGAAGGCCGCCCCGTCGGCGTCACCTGCGACACCGAAATCGATCTGGGCGCCGGCGGTCCCATCTGGCGCGGCAAGGACATCCTGGCGGACCCCGGCGTCTCCGAGGAGCAATCTCGCGAACTCCAGCAGAAGATGGAGAAGGAGTTCGCCCGGAGTCTCTACGAAGTCCGGATCATGCCCCGACCGGATTCGGAGGAAGATGACGAACTCGATTACGGCGGCCGGTTCCGATTCCGCCGCCGGTACATGGATTCCGAGGACAGCCAGGAAATCCTCAAATTCGCCCTGGGCTTCGCGGAGGGCAAGCTGCTCATCCCGGAGGCCCTGCCCGAAGAGCTGGCCGCCGGCATCGACACGATCACGGTCCACGTCGACGACCGCGACGTGCCTGCCCGCTTCGCCGGCGTGTTGAAGGACTTCGCCGCGACGGTGATCGAGTTGCAGGAGGGCAAGCTGCCCCATGTCCTCGCCTTCCCCGCTGAGGGAAAAATCGCCCGCGTGGAGCCGTTCTGGGCGGTCTACGCCCGCGAGCTGGCCGGCAAGGACGTGCGGACCGAATTCACCCGCTGGATCGACAAGCAACAGGGCTACGCGGACCAGTGGTACCCGACCGTCGAACGATCCATCCCGGACGGAAGCTGGCTGGTGGACCGCAACGGCAGTCTCATCGGCTTCTACGGCGTCTCCCGACACGAGAACGACCGGCTCGAGTCGTATCTGCTCGGCGTCGACGAAGACCGCTATCGATCCTACGGCCCGGCCGCGATGCGGTCCCGCATGGTGGCGATGATGGGCTCGTCCAGACCGTACGGCTACGCCGGCAACACGCGTCTGATCGACGCGGCTGAGGTGGCCAAGGTGCTCGCCGAGGCGCCCGCCTGCTACGATCCGCACATCAAGCACCTGAACAAGGACGAGCAGAAACGCCGGGTCTGGCTCGGCGTCGAATACACCGCCCCCGACAAGGAGATGATCAAGCAGATGGACCTGCGGGAACCCACGCAGGACGGCCGCATCGGCCTGATGGTCAACCGCGTGTACGAGGGTTCGCCGGCCGCCCGGATGGGCCTGGCGGAAGGCGACATCCTGCTCAA
>JAAYVJ010000439.1 GCA_012517265.1 Planctomycetota bacterium
CGTTGGGGTTTCTTGATCGTGAGCGATTGGTCGAATTCGCCTGTGCCGCCGGCCGCAATGGAGACCTGCGATCCCTTGAGACCCTTGGACACGGACTTGCCGGCCGGATCCAGGATGGCGATCTCGACGACCGCATCGACCTGTTTGTCGCGATGGTTCTCGATGCTCGACTGCACCCGCACGGTGGCCGAAGCATCTTCAACGCTCGGCGTCGTCACAAACGTGCCCCAGTGGGCCACGTGCACGGCGTTACAGACCGTCATGGTCACCTTGCGGTAGATCCCGGCGCCGGGATACCAGCGGGTACCGTGGCTGCGGGTGTCCACATGGACCGCGATGACGTTCTTGTCGCCGAACTTCACATAGGGCGTGGCGTCGACGCGGAAGGACATGTAGCCGTAATCCCACTGCCCGGCCAGTTGGCCGTTGACATAGACTTTGGGAAAGGCCATCACGCCGTCGAAGTCAAAGTAGACTCGGGCGCCGGCGTCGGCTTTGTCCAAAGTGAAGGTCTTGCGATACCAGCCCTCGCCCTTCCAGGGCAGTTTGCCGGCATAGCCGTCTTCGCTTGGATTGAACGGCCCGCTGATGGCCCAGTCGTGCGGCAGACGGACCGCCTGCCATGTGGAGTCGTCGAAGCCCGGGTTCTCGGCCCCGGCCTGGGAGCCCTTGGCGAACTTCCAGTCGGCGTTGAAGTTCGCCGCGCGACGGCCCGAAAGGACCTGGGCCGCCTGCACGTGTGTCACGAGGATCAGCATCGCGATCGTCCCTGCTGCCATAACGACTTTGCCTCGCCTGGTCATTCGGTTCTCCTCATTTGGGGTCGTTGCGGTCCGGGCGTCCACGGAAAAGGCCCTTGCTCGCGAGTATTGTACCTCGACGGCACAATTCCGCAAGCAAGGGCCATATCAGCAAGCTTCGAGTTCTGGATGTGGAGTTCGCGGAAAGTCGCGGGATTCGACACCTTCCGCTTCAAACCTCCCACTTCGGACTTCGCATCACTGACCGCGTCGCTGCCCGCCTCGCTCCATCATCCGTTGGACCATCTCGGGATCCATGCCCATGGCCGTCATCTTGTCTTCGAACTGTTTCTTCTTCTCATCAATGAGTTTCTGGATCTTGGCGGCGGTGGCCGTGGCGTTCTCGCTCTTGGCGGAGGCCAACAAGTCATTCAACGGCGTCATCGCTTCCCGCTGCTCCCGAGCCAACTGCATGGCGCCCTTGACGGTGTCGAGCTGCTTGGCGATCTCGGCCATGATGGCGGTCTGCTGTTCCCGCCTCGCGGTCATCTCCTCCCGCATCTTGGTCCGTTCCTCGTCGGTCATGTCTTGGAAGTTGCGCATCTGAGGCTGCTGTTCCATCATAGCCTTCAGCTTGCCCACCTGCTCCTGCAGGGCGGCGATGGCCTTGAGCTGCGTTTCGCGCATCTGGCCGAAGCCACCCCGACCGCCGCCTTGGGGCTGTGCAAACGCACTCCAAGCCAGGGCTCCGGTCAACAGGACGCCGACGACTAAAACCAAACGCTTGTTCATGGTGCTGTCCTCCAAAAACCACTCACTATCGACCCGATGATCGACCCCCACACCGGGAGCCGTGATTTGACACTACACCTCAGTCAGACGCCCTGAATTGACGCGATATTGCGGCAATGCTGAATCATCGTTTTCCGAATCCCCCCGGGAGGAGGGGGGCAGCCCGATTACGCGCAGAACGCGTCCTTGCACAGATAGTGCCCCGATTGGGGACGCGGTGACAGGACAGGCGGCGTTTTTTCGTGTGCAATCGGAATCGTCCAGCGTTCGTCTTTCCTTTCGCTGTTCTTCTCTCTTGACTCATGAACTACAATAGGGGCCAGCCGTATAGCTCGTTGCCGTACGCAGCCCCAGGTGTTCTCGCACGACAGAGCATGACGCGGACAGGGAAACAAATGGCTCGCTGGTCGTCTCGCAAATCCGATCTCGCTGGAATCCTCTGGATCGCGATCCCGATTTGCCTGCTCTGCGGGGCAAGGCTCACCGCGGCCGGTTCGATCGACGACTGCCGGAGACTCCTTCGCGAGGGCCAATACGCCGAATGCCTGGAGACCGCCCGCCAGACGATCAAGGATGGAGCCTACCAATCGGACTGGCGGATCCTGGAGCTCGAAGCGATGCTCGCCCTCGGCCGGTATCCCGAGGCGGCCCAGTACGTGGAAACCGCCCTGCGAGAGTCCCGGGCGGACCTCCGCCTGCTGCGCCTGGCCCACATCGCCTACCTCCACAATGGCCAGAGCCGGGAGGCCTCCACAATCCTATCCACCATCTCGCGAATCGGCTCCTACCGGCGGATCGAGTACCTCGCCGGCTCCGAGGCGGTGGCTCTTGGCCAGTCGCTTCTCCTGCTCGGGGCCGAACCGCGACTTGTGCTGCAGAACTTCTACACGCCGGTCATCAAGAATGATCCGAACTGCCGCGAGGCCTATCTCGCCGCAGGGGAACTGGCCCTGGCCAAGCAGGATTTCGAACTGGCGGCCGAGCAGTACCGCAACGCCCTGAAACGGTTCGGCAACGATCCGGACGCGCAGGTCGGCCTGGCCCGTGCGTTCTACTACAGCGATCGCAGCGAGATGGTCGCGGCCCTGGACGCCGCCCTGGTCGTGAACCCCAGACATGCGCCGTCCCTGATCCTGCTGGCCGAGCACCAGATCGACAGCGAGGACTACGCCGGGGCGGACAAGACCCTGGCCCGCGTCCTGGCCGTCAACCCCTGGCATCCCCAGGCGTGGGCTTACCAGGCCGTTCTAGCCCACCTGACGAACGACCCCAACGCGGCCGCTGGCCGCCGAGCCAACGGCCTGAAGTTCTGGCCCACCAATCCCGAGGTGGACTATCTGATCGGCCGCAAGCTCTCGCAGAACTATCGGTTCGCCGAAGGGGCCGCCTTCCAACGACAGGCGATCAAGTCCGATCCAGCTTGCCTGCCCGCCCGAATTCAACTGGCCCAGGACCTGCTGAGGCTTGGCGATGAAAAGCAGGGTTGGGTCCTGGCCGACGAGGTGAACAAGAAAGACCCCTACAACGTCGAGGCCTACAACCTCACCCATCTTCGCGACACGCTCACGGGGTTCCGCACGATCTCCGAAGACGGACTGCTCCTCAAGATGGAGAACCACGAAGCCGACGTGTACGGCGACCAGGTGATGGCCCTGCTCAAGAAAGCCAAGACCGAACTGTGCAAGAAGTACGGCTTCGAGCCGCACGGTCCCATCACCGTCGAGCTGTTCCCCAATCAGCAGGATTTCGCGGTCCGCACGTTCGGCATGCCCGGCGGAGACGGATTCCTCGGCGTCTGCTTCGGCGACGTCGTCACGGCGACCAGCCCGCAACCCCAGAGGCATACGAACTGGCAAGCCACGCTCTGGCACGAGTTCGCCCACGTGGTGACGCTGAACCTCACGAAGAACAAAATGCCCCGATGGCTGAGCGAAGGGATCTCAGTCTACGAGGAACTGCAACGCGACCCAACGTGGGGGCAGAGGATGACGCCGCAATACCGCAAGATGATCCTGGACGGCGAGATGACGCCGGTCGGCAAGCTGAGCACGGCGTTCATGAGCCCGCCGAGCCCCATGCACCTGCAGTTCGCATACTACCAGGCGTCGCTGGTCGTCGAATTCCTCGTCGAGCGGTCCGGCTTCGAGTCGATCAAGGCGATCCTCGCGGACCTGGCCAAAGGCGAGGAGATCAATGCGGCGATCGCGAAATACGCCGGGAACCTGGAGAGAATCGAGAGAGACTTCGACGCATTCGCCCGCAAGCGGGCCGAGGGTCTGGCCCCCGGCGTGGACTGGGAGCAACCGTCGCAAGATCAACTCGATCCGGTGGATCCGGACGCGGTGGCCCGATGGCTGGCCCAGCATCCGAACAACTTCTGGGCCCTCGGGCTCCACGCCCGCAACCTGATTGCAGAGCGAAAGTGGGAAGAGGCGAAAGTCCCCCTGCTCAAGCAGATCTCGCTATACCCAGGCTACGTCGGCCCGGAGAACGCCTATGAGCTTCTGGCCCAGGTACACCGCAACCTGGGGGAGACTGCCCAGGAGACACAGGTGCTCGGCAATCTGGCGAAGCTCTCGGCGGACGCGGCCGACGCATACGCCCGCCTGATGGAGATCGGGACAGAACAGAAAGACTGGGAACAGGTCGCCGAGAACGGCAGCCGATACCTGGCGGTCTACCCCATGTTGTCGGACACGTATTGGCGGCTGGGCCGGGCCTACGAAGAACTCAAACGTGATGAACCCGCGGTTCATGCGTACTCGCGGCTGCTGTTGCTCGATCCCTCAGACCCGGTCGACATCCACTACCGCGTGGCAAAGCTCCTCCAGAAACAAAATCCAACAACGGCCAAGAGGCATATCCTCGAAGCGCTCGCGGACGCCCCCCGGTTTCGCGAGGGGCATCGCCTGCTCCTGTCGCTGCCGGAGGGGGACATTCCAACGACCGAGGGGGCCTCTCAATGACGAGAACGCGTCTGGCCATCCTGGTGGCCGTTCTGGGCCTGGCCGTCACAGGCACGCTCGCCCAGCGATACTACAACCGAATCGACCGCCGCGACGTCCCGGACTGGCAGGTGGATCCCGAGTTCTCTCGCGACGTGTTCACCTTCGTACGAATTCAGTACTCCTCGGGCTACGGCGGACGCAGAGGCGGGCGAGGCTATCGAGGCGACTTCTATGGTCGGGGTGGAGGCGGCTGGGCCACCGACTTTCCCGACAGCGATCTGAACTTCTCGTGGCGGCTGCACCAGTTGACCTCGCTGGAGGTCAACCCCGAGCCGCTGGTCCTGGAGTTGACGGACCCCGAACTCGTGAATTACCCGTTCCTCTACCTGATCGAGCCGGGCCGCGGCCCAATGGTCCTTAGCGACGCGGAGGTCCAGGCGCTTCGTGAATACCTGCTCAACGGCGGGTTCCTCATGGTCGACGACTTCTGGGGCGAGGAGGAATGGTACAACTTCTACCGAGAGATCAAGAGGGTGTTCCCGGACCGCGAGCCGGTCGAGCTGCCGCTGTCGCACCCGATCTTCCATGCGGTCTTCGACCTGAAGGAAAAGCCCCAGATTCCCAGCATCGATGTCGCCATGGCCGGGCGCAGCCAGGGCATCACGTGGGAACGTCCCGACGCCCGCGAGGTCCACTACAAGGCGATCTACGACGACAAGGGCCGGATGATGGCGATCATCTGCCACAACACGGATCTCGGCGACGGCTGGGAACGCGAAGGCGAGAATGAATGGTACTTTCATGAATTCAGCGAGAAGAAGGCGTATCCGCTGGGGATCAATATCGTGTTCTACGCAATGACGCATTGAACGAGGCAAAGCGAGGAAGTCTCATTCGTCCTATGGGTCCTATAGGTCCTATGGGACAAATCAGACACACAAGACCAATAGGAAAGGACACTCACGTTGAGCGGTGAATCCTACGAATCCGAACGGCAGGCGGTCGAACAGATCAAGGGCGCTCGCGAACGGATCGGCGCCGAGCTTTCCAAGGTGATCGTCGGGCAGCAGGAGACGATCGAGCACCTGCTGATCGCGGTGCTCTCCGGCGGCCACTGCCTCCTGACCGGCGCGCCGGGTCTGGCCAAGACGCTGCTGGTCAAGTCCCTGGCCGAACTGTTCGACCTGAAGTTCCAGCGAATCCAGTTCACGCCGGACCTGATGCCCGCCGACATCACAGGCACCGAGATCCTCCAACAGACGGACCACGAACGGACGATGACGTTCGTCAAAGGCCCGATCTTCGCCAACATGATCCTGGCCGACGAGATCAACCGCACGCCGCCCAAGACGCAGGCGGCCATGCTCGAAGCGATGCAGGAGCATCACGTCACCGCCGCGGGCGTGTGCTACAGGCTCAGCGAGCCCTTCTTCGTCTTTGCGACGCAGAACCCGATCGAGATGGAAGGCACGTACCCGCTGCCGGAGGCGCAGCTCGACCGGTTCATGTTCAACGTGTCGATCGACTATCTGTCGGAGGACGACGAGGTCGCGGTCGTGCGGCAGACCACGACGACCGAACCGGTGCCCATTTCGTGCATTTTCAGCGGCGAGGACCTGCTGCGGTTCCGCAACGTGGTGCGAAAAGTCCCGATCGCCGAGGACGTCGTTCGATACGCGGTGCGGCTGGCGGCTGCCTCGCGCCCCCACTCGACAAATCCGCTGGCTTTCGTCAACGAGTGGGTCACGTGGGGCGCCGGCCTGCGGGCTTCGCAATACATGGTGCTCGGCGCCAAGGCCCGCGCGTTGCTCTATGGCCACTCGCATGTGAGCTTCGAGGACATCAAGGCCCTGGCCGCGCCGGTGCTCCGACACCGCGTCCTGATCAACTACCGGGCCGAGGCCGAGGGCGTCCACGTCGACGACCTCACCGAGCGGCTTCTCAATTCGGTCAGGGAGAGAGTCACAACGTGAGAAACGATGCGGTCCCATTTCGCTCGCCGACCTCCGGCGGCATGATCGATCCGTCGGCCTTGATGAGAATCAAGTCGATGGAGTTGCGCGCCAAGGCGGTGGTCGAAGGGTTCTGGAAAGGGATCCATCGCAGTCCCTATCACGGTTTCTCCGCCGAGTTCACCGAGTATCGCCAATACACGCGAGGCGACGATCCTCGCTACATCGACTGGCGGGTCTTCGCCCGCAGCGACCGGTACTTCATCAAGAAGTTCGAGGACGAGACGAATCTCCGCTGTCACCTGCTGATCGACCACAGCAAGTCGATGGACTACGGTTCCGCCGGCTACACGAAATCGCAGTACGCCGGCACGCTGGCCGCGACGCTGGCCTATTTCCTGTTCACACAGGGCGATGCGGTCGGCCTGGCGACATTCGACGACCGGATCCGCGAATACATGCCGCCCCGCAACCGGCCCAGCTACCTGCGCCGGCTCATGCAAGCGCTGGAAGCCCGGCCGGCGGGCAAG
>JAAYVJ010000005.1 GCA_012517265.1 Planctomycetota bacterium
CGTTGCTGTCGAAGAGCGCCCCGTCCACAAACGCGCCCTTGAGTTCGAGCGCCGGCACTTTCTTGAGCCAGACCAGCACTTCTTTTGCCACGTCCACGATGCTGTCGCCGCCATAGACGATCGCGCAGGGCCCGCTGAATAGCTGGGCCGCCGCGTCCATCTTGCGTTCGCGCAGAGCCCTCGCAAACAGCGAATTCTTCACTACGAGCACTCGGATTCCTTTTTCCTTGAGCGCTCCCCGCATCACGTTGTTGTCGACGCCCCCAACCCCCTTGGTGCTCACAACCATGAAATCGCGGACCTCCTGGGTCGCGAGCCTGCTCTCCAGTTGCGCCTGCACCATTTGCTTGATGTACTTGCTCATCGTATCTCCCTTGGTTTCAATCCCCACCCGCATCAGGCGGATGGCTCGGCGGTCGCGGCCGCCCCGGATCTTCACCCAATTCTACGGTCAGATGTTCACCAGGATACCCGGGCTCATGGTCGCCGACAGGCAAGCCTTCTTGATGTAGGTTCCCTTCGCTCCGGAGGGTTTGACCCTCTTGATGTGGGCGACGAACGCCTCGATATTATCGAGCAGCTTCTTCTTGTCGAAGCTGACCTTGCCGACCACGGCGTGCACGTTGCCGCCAGCGTCGTTGCGGAACTCGATCTTGCCGGCCGTGAACTCCGCCACCGCGGTCGCGACGTCGTCCGTCACGGTCCCGTTCTTCGGCGACGGCATCTTGCCCTGGGGGCCCAGAACGCGGCCGAGCTTGCCCACCTTGCCCATGACCTTCGGCGAGGCGATCGCCACGTCGAAGTCCGTCCAGCCGTCGGTAATCTTCTTGATCAGCTCGTCGGAACCGGCCTCGATCGCTCCGGCTTTCTTCGCAGCTTCCACCAGCGAATCGTCGCAGAACGCGATAACCTTCTTCTGTTTGCCCACGCCATGGGGCAGCGACAAAGACCCGCGCACCAACTGATCCGTCTGCTTGGGATCGATGCCCAAGACCAGAACGCACTCGACGGTCTGGTCGAACTTGACGGACTTGAAGGACTTGATCTTTTCGACGGCCTGATCGAGGCTCACCGGCTCCGTCGGAGCCTGTTCGGCCTCTTTCCTGTATCTCTTGCTCTTGGTTTGCATACGTATCTCATTCCATCCAGAACGCGGACGACGAACCGGGGTTCCTCAGCCCACCACATCGATTCCCATGCTGCGCGCGGTCCCGCGGATAATCTTCTCGGCCGCGGGCAGGTCGTACGCATTGAGGTCCTTGAACTTGGTTTCTGCGATCTTGCGGACCTGTTCAGCGGTTACCTTCCCGACCTTCTCCTTGTTCGGCACACCGCTGCCCTTGGCCACTTCAGCCGCCTTCTTCAGAAGCACGGCCGCCGGCGGACTCTTGACCTCGAACGTGAAGCTCCGGTCCGAGTACACCGTGATGACCACCGGAACGATCGTCCCGTTCAATTCCCGGGTCCGCTCGTTAAACTGCGACACGAATTGGCCGATATTCACGCCGTGCTGACCGAGGGCCGGTCCGATCGGCGGGGCCGGCGTCGCCTGTCCGCCGGGTGCCTGCAACTTGATCTGTGTTGTGATTTCCTTTGCCATCGTAAACCCTTATCGCACACCAATTCTTATGACGGTCCGCGCTTGTTTGTCCATTTCAACCCGCAGCCGACTCGCGTCGGCGCGTGCAGCCCGTGAACGATGCCCGCTTCCCTGCGTCACACTTTCTCGATCTGCCAATACTCGATGTCCAGCGGGGTGCTGCGTCCGAAGATCGTCACGATCACCTTGACGATGCCCCGCTCCGAGTCGATCGAATCCACTACCCCCTCGAAGTTCTCGAACGCCCCTTCGCGAATCTTGATGTGGTCGCCTTTCTGGAACTCCACCTTGATGCTGGGGGCCTCCTCGGGTTTTTCCGCCTCGAGCAGCATCTTGGCCACGTCCGTGTCGCGCATCGGGGTGGGCATCCCTTCGGTGCCGATGAAGTCGCCCACGCCGCCTGTGCCCTTGATCATGAACCAAGCCCGCTCCGGCACCCGCCCGTCCTCGGTCGTCTCCATCTCCATGAAGACGTAGCCGGGGTACAGCTTGCGTTTGTGTACGGTCTGCTTGCCGCTGCGGATCCGCTTGATCTGCTCGGTCGGCACCTCGATCCGGCCGATAATGTCGGTCAGGCCCTCCTGCTGGGTCTTGCGATCGAGGGCCTCTTTGACCTGCATTTCCTTGTTCGCCGCAACTCTCAGGACGTACCAATGCATGTTTTCGTCTTCACACCCGTCGATAGACCAATCCACACTCTGCGGGTCCGTGCCCACACGGCCGCCCACGCCATACGCCGCCGATTCATCCGGCGGATTCCGCCGAAACGGGCCGCCTTGCCCGTCCCGACCGTTCGTCAGCCGATCAATTGGCGGAAGACGAACTGGAACACCATATCCGTCACGCCCAGGAGAAAGGCCATCACGAACACGACGACGATCACGATCACCGTGGAGGCCGCCACTTCCTTGCGGCTGGACCAGTTCACCTTCTTCAACTCGCCCTCGGCCGCAATCATGAAATCCGCAACCGCAGGCTTGTTCAGCAGCCAGTACACTCCGGCTGCAATCGCGACGAACACCACCACGGGCACGATCGTCGTAATCCAGAGGCTCATATCCGTGCCCAGGATCCGGTTCAGGTTCCAGCAACCGATTCCCGCCACAGCCCAGGCGGCGGCGCCGCTGCCCAGCCGCGTGTACTTGCCCTGCCCGGGCTTGTATATCTTTGTCAGCATAGCTGAATCCCTATTGCATCTGGAACGTCTGATCCGACGTCCGACCACAGCGGACGCCGCCATCACGCCAGGAGGGAATCGAACCCCCAACCTTTGGTTTTGGAGACCAACGCTCTACCAAGTTGAGCTACTGGCGTATCGCCACGGCATCTCCGAAGGGACGCCTCGTTGACCACCTTACTTGCGTCTGAGCTTATGCACCGTGCGCTTACGCTCGGCCTTGCAGAACTTCTTGAGCTCCAGCTTCGGTGCGCCTTCCGCCACGCTCACCTCCGTCCTGTAATTCCTCGCGTTGCACTCGCTGCATTCGAGCCAGACATATTCTCTTTTGCTCTTCTTAGCCATAGAACTTTCCGACCCAGCGGTCTTCGCGAGCGAAGGGCAAACCGCCCCTCCTCGCCAGCCAGCTTTCTATGTGGTACGCCACCGGCCTTCCGCCGGTGGCCTGCCTCCATCTGAACCGCACCGCGGTCTTACGCAATCACCTTCGTCACGACGCCGGCACCGACCGTTCGGCCGCCCTCACGGATGGCGAACCGCAGACCTTCGTCCATGGCGATGGGCGAGATGATCTCGACCTGCACCTTGATGTTGTCGCCCGGCATGCACATCTCGGCGGGCTTGCCGTCTTCGCTCATCAGGCTCTGCACCTCGCCCGTGACGTCGGTCGTACGGAAGTAGAACTGCGGCTTGTACTTCGGGAAGAACGGGGTGTGACGACCGCCCTCTTCCTTCGTCAACACGTACACCTGGGCCTCGAACTTCGTGTGCGGCGTGATGCTGCCCGGCTTGGCGATCACCTGCCCGCGCTCGAGATCTTTCTTCTCGATGCCTCGCAGGAGCAACCCGACGTTGTCGCCGGCCTGGCCTTCATCCAGGGTCTTATTGAACATCTCGACGCCGGTCACAACGCTCTTGCGAATCTCGGGCGAAAGGCCGATGATCGCGACTTCGTCGCCGACGCGGACCTTGCCCTTCTCGATACGGCCGGTGCCGACGGTGCCGCGGCCCTTGATGCTGAACACGTCCTCGACAGGCATGATGAACGGCAGATCCACTTCCCGCTTGGGAATCGGAATGTACTCGTCCATGGCCTTGAGGAGATTCACGATCGGCTGGCAGGCCGGATCGTCGGCCGATGTCGCGTTCATGGCGGCAACCGCGCTGCCCCGAATCACCGGCGCGTTGTCCCCGTCGAACTTGTACTTGTTGAGGAGCTCGCGGATTTCCAGCTCGACCAAGTCCAGCAGCTCGGCGTCCTCCACGAGGTCGACTTTGTTGAGGAACACCACGATCTTCGGCACGTTCACCTGACGGGCCAGCAGGATGTGCTCGCGGGTCTGGGGCATCGGGCCGTCATAAGCACTGACCACGAGAATCGCGCCGTCCATCTGGGCGGCGCCCGTGATCATGTTCTTCACGTAGTCGGCATGGCCCGGGCAGTCGATGTGGGCATAGTGACGCTGCTGCGTCTCGTACTCCACGTGAGCCGTGGCAATCGTCAGAATCTTCGTCGGGTCGCGGCGGCCCTGGGACTCGGAGGCCTTGGCGATGTCGTCATAAGACTTGAACTTCGACAGGCCGTTGAGATCCATCACCTTGGTCATCGCAGCCGTCAAAGTCGTCTTGCCGTGGTCCACGTGCCCGATCGTACCCACATTCACGTGCGGTTTCGTCCGTTCAAATACTGCTTTGGCCATCTTTAATAAACCTCCAATATGTGCTGTTGAGCAGCTATTTGCCTGTCCTTTTTCGTTTCTTCTGAGAAATATCAAAGACCGCGACTGTGACGGCCTTCTTCAGGTCGTCGCCATCCCGGCATGCCCACAACGAGCTGCTGATGGGATTTGAACCCATGACCTCGTCCTTACCAAGGACGCGCTCTACCGGCTGAGCTACAGCAGCAGTTCTTTACGCCGCGACCGCCTTCACACAAAAGTCCCGCGATCTGCAGAGACAACGATTCCTTGTCCTCAGACGCGGGCAAAGCCGCCTGCACAGGCGGTTTTCCGCTCACCTGAGGCAAGGTTTCCTACTGAATCTGCGTACCCACGGACTATAAATCGATGAATATAGGGCAGAAGCCTCGGGAGTGCAACGAGAAAAAGCGGAAAAAAATAAAAATAAAGACACCCACCGACGCGACTGCTCACGTGCCACATCGCAGTCCCACCGCATCAGGGGCATCAGGAACTGCCTTGAAGATGAGGATTCTACCGCAACGAAACCGCCGATGCAATACCCTAATTGTGCGGGCTGTCGATCTCGCCCGTTTTTTTTGCCTTCGCGTACCGGCTTGTCCATCCGTTCAATAGAGCTTGCCAGGCCTGTGCCGCCTGGAGGTCGCTGACCTTGATCTGCTGAAGGGCGTCCAACAAGGCTTGCGAGTTCACCGCGGCCGGATTGCTCAGATATGCCTCGATGGACTTGGCCACCACCCCTTCGGGAGTAAGATCCAAACCCTTGGTGGACAAGTAGTTAACAAGGAGGCCGCACGTCTCCTCGGTGCTCCCCAGTCCCAGGTAAACCTGCAGCAACTGGCCCTGATACTTCGCGAGTTCCTGACCGGTCGCCCCGGCGGCGAGGATCCGCAGGCACTCCGAAGCTTCCTTGAGCCGGCCGGCGACAATGTACAAGTCGGCCAAGTTCGTCTGGGCTTCACGCAAAAGTTCCGGCTTGGTTTCAGCCTGAGCCCTTTGCCTGACCATGTCGAAGAACGAGATCTGCTGCTCCGGCGTCAGCCTGCCCGCGATTGGAGGGGACTTGATCTTGGCCGCCCACTCAGCCAGGAGGGTCGAGGGCGAACGCCGAAAGATCTTCAAAATGGCCTGCCAGGATGCATCGCCTTCACCGGCGACCCCCAGTTTCTCCGCCAACCAATCCAACTCCTGCGCCCCTCCGGCGTCTCCGGCCAGCTCGACCAATTTCAAGCGGATGGCGGGAAGCGGATCTGACCCGAGAATCTTCCATAACCTCCGTATTATGCTGGGTTTATCTCCACTGGCGTTGAAGAGACCGTCAATCGCGATCAGCCTGACCGGATCAGCTTTCTCCGCCAACGCTTGTTCGAAGAGACTCCCAAAGTGCTTGGCGGCCAAGTCTCTGCATTTGCTTTCTGAGGAACACAACCCTGCCATCGCACTGAGCAGATCGACGCGCAGCGAGACATCGTTGGCGGGATTCAGTCCGGCGTACCGGTCGGCCAGATGCGTGAGGTACCCATCCACGTCCTCAGGCTTAAGGCCATTGGGTTCGAGCAGTTTGCCGATGACCTCGGCTCCGACCCGGGCTTTCTCCGGGTCCGCATCTTCCAGGAACTTGACCGCCCAGCCGAGCGTTCCGGCCCGGATCTCCTCGGGGAGTTTCGGCCCCGGCGTAGTCAGCGAAGCGTAACAGGCTTCGCGAAGCGCAACCAGGATCTCGCGGCGGACCAATTCGTCGGTCTCGACGTTCAACTGGTCCAGGAGAGGCTTAGCCACGTTCACTTCCCATAGAGAAGCCAGCAACCTGGCGGTGTTCCGCCGAACGTCCCGGCTCGGATCGGTGATCAAGGGGATCAACGTAGGCTCGAGCTCCGAGAACTTCGCCTTGCTGGTCCCGACTCGCATTTCCTCCAGCCGCTCCAAAGCCCAGATCTTCACCCGAGCGTCCCGATCCGCGAGGCTTGTGTTCAGGAACTTCACCTTCGCGGCCTCCGTGCCCTGGAGGTTGTACAGAGCCGTCTTGTCCGTCAGATACTTCTTCCACAGATTCTCGCGGTCGGTCTCGTTTTCCCGCATCCGGGTTTCCTGTCGGATGACCCGCTCCCGCAGGAACGACTCGGCGCTTCGCTGCTGGAGTTCCAGGAGCGATTGGCGACGAATCGCGGGATCGGAACTGACGACGATGCCCACGGAAGCCAGGGCACTGCGGGCCGCTTCCACGATCTGAGGCTCCGAACCGTCCATCAGGCCGAACAACTTGATCACCGCCTGCTTGTCCGGGTGACGCCTCATGGCGTAGATGACGTTCGTTCGGGCAGTCACCGAGAGGGCCGGGTCCGCCACCGCCTTCTCAAGCTCCAGCTGGACCTGGCTGTAACTGAAGACCAGCGTGGCCTCGGCGGCCAGTTTGACGATGGAGTAATCCTGCTCGGAGGTGATGACCCCGATGAGTGGCTTGATGAAATCCTCTTTGTTCTTGACCGGCTGCGGACTGGTCCGGGTCAGACTGACCGCCTCGCAGACCGCCGCGCGGGCGTTGGGGTTGTCGGTCATCGCCAGAACGTCCAGCAGAATCCTCCTGGCATCCGGATTCTCACTGGTCAGCAGGAGAATGGCGGCGTCCACTTGGTTCTTGCGGTTCGGACTCTCCAGGAGCGTGGTCTTGTTGATCCGCAGTTGCGTGTCGATCTGGGTCGTCGGCACGACCTCCTCAACCACGGCCGCCGGCGTCGCTTCCTGGGCGCACGCCGTTCCCGGGCAGGCTGCCATGAGCAGCAGCATTAGGATATGAAGCCGTGGAGCTTTCATCCGGATACCCCTCTTTGGAGTCCCTGACCCCCAGTCACCCACGCCGAAGGGAAGTTCACTCCTGTGACTTAGGATCCAAGAACCAAGAACTCAAGACTGAGTTCCCCTGCCGATATCATCCACAGTCATAACTACCCCTATACCCCTCGAAAGTCAACGCCGTTTCGATGTTCGGCCCGGACTTTTGCGTTTTTTGTGCGCCGAGGCCCAGGGGACGGACGCGGTCCGCCACAATCGCCACGATCCGCCTATGGTCGCGGATGATACTTCTTGTGGATTCGTCGCAATCGGTCGTGGTCCACGTGCGTATAGATCTGAGTCGTCCCGATGTCCACGTGGCCCAACATCTCCTGGACGCTTCTGAGATCGGCTCCGCCGCTGAGCAGATGCGTGGCGAAACAGTGCCGAAGCGTGTGCACAGTCACCTTTTTCGGCATTCCTGCCCTTAGCGCATACTTCTTGACCAGCCGCCATACTTCAATACGAGACAGCGGCCGACCTGTTCGCGACAACAGAACGAACGACTCGCTCCCAGAGCGAATCAGCTTGGGACGCAGGTCCCGCAGATACTCCAACGTCGCCGCGATCGCCACCTTCCCGAGAGGGACCACCCGCTCCTTGTTGCCCTTGCCGAAGCATCGCAGATAGCCAATGTCGAGGTTCAGGTCGGTGGTCTTGAGACCCGCTACCTCGCTGGCCCGCACGCCGGTGGCGTAGAGCAGTTCGAGCAGGGCCCTGTCCCTCAGGTAGAACGGCTCCTCCGGGCTGGGCGCCTGGAGCAACTTGAGCACCTGCTGGCGACTGCACACCGTCGGAAGCCGCTGCCAGACCTTGGGGCTCTCGAGCACCTCCGACCCGTCGTCCTCGATCAGGCCGCGGAGCTTGGCGAACCGCAGGAACATGCGAATGGCGACCAGCGCCCGCTTGGCGGAGTTCTCGCTCATCTCCCGGCGGGCCATGTCGGCTAGGTAATCGCAGATCAGAGGGGGCGTCAGCGCACGAATGTCGCGGACCCCCGGCCCTGGACCCGAACCCGGAGTCGCCTCCCCCTTCGGCGTGTCCGGCTTGGGCTCGAACTCCACGAACGCGCGAAGGTCCCGGCCGTAGGCGAGGATCGTGTTGTTCGACAGGCCCGCCTCGATGGTCAGGTAGTCCAGGAAGTCCACGACCGCCCGCCCCACGGGCGTGGCGCGCAGATCCGCAACGATGGTCTGTCTCTGCATCAGCGACATCAGGCAAGCGCCCCAACATGCCAGTAAAGGTCCATACCCGAGGATATCGACCCCGCGACCATCCCCCCTTTAGCACAACCCGGCCAGGTCATCCCTTGCCGGCGGGCGGGGAATCGCTCTTGTCGTCGCCCTTCGCGTCCACTACACTGGGCAGACCGTTGCGGAGGTCGGGGCCGCGTCGGAACGCCCCTCTCCGTCAG
Organism: Planctomycetota bacterium; assembly: GCA_012517265.1. GTDB lineage: Bacteria > Planctomycetota > Phycisphaerae > Sedimentisphaerales > Anaerobacaceae > PLanc-01. The sequence goes on from JAAYVJ010000005.1 coordinate 8,721, forward strand.
GTGTCGTGTCCCTGTTTGCGGAGCGTCGAGATGTCGAGAATCGGTGGATCCAAGCGTGCTTGGCTGTGTTTGTCCGTTCTGTCGTTGCTGCCGTTCTGGGCTCGGAGTCTCCCGGCACAAACGCAAACGCCTTCCAATGCACCCGCGAAGATCGTGCGAGACGGCCAGACCCTGCGGATCGAGTATGACGACGCGGTCATCTTCGAAGGCACAGTCCGATGGGAAGGTCGCCCCGGCAGCGAGAACCAGGTCACAAGCCGCCACGGCGAAGCGGTCGACCAAGCTTACAAGCTGTCCGGCCGGGGGCTCCGGCTGACCGGGACGATCGCGGCCGGCACGCAGTCTTTCCCCTGTGAGGTCGATCGCAAACAGCGAGGAGTCGCCGACATCGTTCGCCACAGCTCGGGCCTGAGCCACAGCCTGCTGAACCGGGCCGTCTACGACCGAGAGCACGACTGGGTCCTGTCCGTCGACTACTTCGCGTCGGTCGCGATCAAGCCGGCAAGCCGGACAGACAGCCGGACGACGTATTCCCTGGAAGCCTCGGGCGACGAGATCACGATCCGGTTCCGCCCGCGGTACTACCAGAAGCATCGCGGCCTGAAGTACTACGAGCCCTGGACCTATTCGATCCGCGAGCCGGTGGCGGGCTGGTGTTCCTGGTTCGCCTACTGGAACCGGGTCACGCAACAGGACATCCGGACCACCGCGGACGTGCTGGCCGAGCGGCTCGTGCCCTATGGCCTGACCTATTTGCAGATCGACGACGGCTACCAGCAGGAGCCCATCAGCGTCCCGGCCCACTGGCTGCACGCCAACGACAAGTTCCCCGACGGCATGGACGGCCTGGCCCGCTACATCGCCTCCAAGGGGCTCAAGCCGGGGATCTGGACGAACGTGGCGTTTCAGGACCGCGACTGGGCCTTCGCCCACCCCGAGTACTTCGTCCTCAACGACAAAGGCGAGCCCGCCTACGGCAACTGGGTCGGGTATGTGATGGACGGCTCGAACCCCAAGACGCTCGACGCGCTGATCCGCCCGGTCTATCGCGGGTTCGCCGACACCGGGTGGGTCTACTTCAAGCTCGACGCCCTTCGGCACCTCCGCTACGAGGGCTACAACAGCTTCAGCGATTTCTTCGCGAAGAAGAACGTGGACCGCGTCGAAGCGTTTCGCGACGTCGTCAAGGCGGTCCGCAAGGAGATCGGCCCGGACAACTACTTGATGGGCTGCTGGGGCGTCCGGCCCGAGCTGATCGGGCTGATCGACGCCTGCCGGGTCGGGGACGACGGGTTCCGCCTGGACTGCATGGCCCAGTTCAACTCCTTCAACAACGTCGTCTGGCAGATCGACCCGGACCACATCGAGCTGACGCCGGAGCAGGGCTATCGCTCGTGCCTGTGCACCTCGATGACGGGCTCCCTGTACATGCTGACGGACAAGGCCGAGAAGTACCGCACGGAGATCATCGAGCCGGCCCGAAGGACGATTCCCGTCCTGTTCACCCGGCCGGGCCAGATCTACGACGTCGATCCGACCCGCTCGATGTTCCTCGACCGCGTGGACACCGAGATGAGCGGGTCCGGCCCGCGAGTCTGCGACGCCAGCAACAACGCGCCGTACGACCTGTACCTGCTGGAGATCAACCGGCCGTACGAGAACTGGGTCCTGCTCGGCCGGTTCGATGAGCGAAAGCCCGCGCTCCAGATGTCCGAAATGGGCCTCGACGGCAACAAGGAATACCTCGTCTTCGAGTTCTGGACGAAATCCTTCGCGGGCCAGTTTAAAGGCCAATTGCCCCTGCCCAAGATCGATCCAAAGTACGGCTGCCAGCTCTTCTGCCTCCGCGAGAAGCAAGACCACCCCCAACTCCTGGCCACCAACCGCCACATCTCCTGCGGCGGCCTGGAGCTCGACTCGCTCGCCTGGCAAGATCGAACCCTAACCGGCACAAGCCAAGTCGTCCCGAACGACACCTACACGCTCTACATCCACGAGCCGGCGGAATTCACCCACACGGGCTACGACGTGATCCTGGCCAACGGCGACGTCGTAGCATCGCATCGAAACGGCCCCATCCTGCAAGTCGACATCCAGTGCCGCGAGGCAAAGACGTTGAACTGGACGATTCGATACAAGTGAAGAGGATGAACAGCACACCCGCCCACGGCAAATCTGGCAGCGGGTGGGCGTTTGTCTTGCAACAACACTACCGCAGAAGCCTGCGTTCCAGGACCTCCTGGACGGCTCGCTCCCGACCGTCCGCTCTCAGGACATCCCGTTAGATATCGAATACATCCTCCTCGGCCTCCGCAACCATGAGCATCTGGTACTTCATGGCAGTCTCTTGGTCCGGACAGTGAGGTCTCTGAACGCCTTCTTGAGTGGCTTGTGTTTGCCGGCCTCGACACTCCGCTGGCTTTGCGCCAACAACTTGAGCATGGCCAGACTCTC
>JAAYVJ010000440.1 GCA_012517265.1 Planctomycetota bacterium
ACTTGAAAGCCGCGGTCGAGAGTTTGAGCGGCTCGAAAGCTGTGAGTTCCTTCAGCGGGACGGCGCCCCAGGTCGTGTTCAGATGGCCCAGCATCCGCGGGTTGTTCTGGGCCCGGGAGTAGTCGATGAACGCCTTGGCCGCATCAGGCTTTCGCCAACTGGCGGGCCAAACCCGGAAACCCTTTTCCAAAAACATCGGGACCGATTCGTAGGCGGGCCGCAACTCGTAGTGCCAGTCGCAGATGACGATGTCCTTGGGGATTCGGTCTATCGCGCTGGCGGTGCCGTTCTTGCTGGCTTCCCACTCGCCGTAGTTGATCTTGTCCGCGTCGATCAGGCGGTCGCCCCACATGAGCATCTCGACCTTCTTCTCCTCGACCAGGTGCTTGTGGTAGTCGTTGACCGCCTTGGCGAACAGCTCGCCCTTGTCCTTGCCCTTGCACCGGGGACAGGCCTCTTCGCCGACCAGGAAGACTTCGTCCATGCCCACGTGGAACGCGTCGGCCTGGAAGGCAGCCAGCAGCTCATCCATCAGACTGAAGATGATCGGATTGACGTCGGGATGCAGCGGGCACCAGCTCCGGCAGTAGATCCCCTTGTTGCCGGGATACTGGCCGGGGCTCTCGTCGAACTGCGGGTACTTGGTCAGCAGGATGAATGTGGTCTCGCTCCAGGATTGGTGCCCCAGACACTGGAACTGCGGGATCAGGCGGATGTTGTGCTTCTTGCACTCGGCAACGAGCTTGCCGATCTGCTCCTTGTTGCTGGGGTTGTCGCCGCGAAGCTCGGGGTGCGCTTCGTACTCGAACCCGTAGTTGATCTCGCCCACGATCGTGTTGATCCCGGCCTCGGCAATCGCCCCCACGACTTCGGTGAGCGCCTCGGTCTGTCCGCGGTTGGTCAACATGACGTGGACGCCGAGCCAGGGCTTGGCAGGCTTCGGCGCCTCGGCGGCCCACGTCCCGCAGACCAGGGACATCGAGATCAACAGGCCAAGCAACGCGTGCAACGCACTCTTTCTCATCGGTCAATCTCCAGGATGAACACGACCAACCACGGAACAGATCTTCTCCAGCCCTATTCTATCGATTTCGTCGAACGCTGCAAGTCGATCTGAATCAATATCCAGGACGCCCACGAGGCCGCCGGCGGGAGAGATCACCGGCACGACGATCTCGGACCGGCAGGAAGACGAGCAGGCAATGTACCCCGGGAACTCGCGGACGTCCGGCACGACCAGGGTTTTTCCCAGGCGGGCAACGGCCCCGCAGACCCCCCGCTCGAAGGGGATGGTCAGGCATCCGTGCCCGCCCTGGTAGGGCCCGATCTTCAGCAATCCCGGCTCGACCACCCTGTAAAAGCCGGTCCAGTCGAAGGTCTCGAACGCATGGTGGAGCTCACAGGCGACCGTCGCCATCACCGCAATCGGATCGGTTTCGCCCGCGATGAGGTGGTTCACCCGCTCCATCACCTCGCGGTACAACTGCCGCTTGCTTTCCGGGGTCATCTTCGCATTCCCTCGACTCCAGTGCTCAACCTGCCATGGCGTCTCGCCAAGCCGGGCCCCTTCTACAGCGAGCCTCTGATCCGCAGGTGTCTTTCGCTGACCACCTCGACCTCGAAGCCAAGTCCAACTTGGCGAAGTTGATCCCGCACCTCGTCCGGCGTGAAGGCGGCCAGCAGCGAGTTGTAGAAGTCCCGTTTGAGGATCTCATGCTCGTCCGGCGAGACCGATTCGACGATCTGACGGGCTGCCTCCTCGCTCTCCGGACGGAACAAGTCCATCACGTAGACCGCGGTTCCAGGCCGGCCGATCCGTTTCACCTCTTCCCAGAAGGCCCTCGGCTCCGGCAGGTGATGGAGCAGGTCCTTGGAGACGATCGCGTCGAATCCGCCCTGGCGAAGCCGCAGGCCCGGGACGCGTCCGTGGACGACGCGAACCCGCCGGAGCAGGTCCGCCGTCTCCGCGGCCTCATGCGCCAGGCAGACCATCGCCTCCGACGCATCGACCGCCACGACGTAGACCGATGATTTGGCGCGGGCCAGGCGGATCGCAATGTCGCCCGGGCCGCAACCGATGTCCAGCACGACGCCCAGGTTGGACGGATAAGCCTCGATCAGGCCATCCACGAACGCCTGATTGGACGCCGAGAAATCGGCCTTCGCATAGGCGATCGCCTGCAGCTCGTCGTCCATCACCTCGGGTTCCAAGACTCGTTCCATTCGGTCATTCTCCGTGGGTACGCCACTGGAAGCGAGGCAACCGGGCCGGATTCCACCCTGCCAGGTGGGCCCGATCCGCCGCGTCGCGATCCATCGGTTTGTTGTTCATGCCCCAGTTCTAACCGCCCTGCCGCGTGCGATCAAGCTTCACTTGAATTGTCGTTCAATCCTGGTACGATGGCGACGTCCTCAAAAGGAACCGCTTGTTCAGGAGTGCGTATGACGAGGTTGCAGGCAGTCCTCCAGATCGTCGTTCCCCTCGTTCTTCTTGCGGCCGGTCGCGTGTCGGC
>JAAYVJ010000441.1 GCA_012517265.1 Planctomycetota bacterium
CCGTACTTCTACGCCCAGTACCGCCAGGAATACCCGGCCGAGCACGGCAAGGACTACGTCATCCTCGACACACAGGGCAAGGGCCACTACGTCGGCACGGTCCTGAGCGTGCGGACGCGGAGTCCCTCGTGGTTCGGCGAGGGCGACGAGAAGATCTACATCGACGGCGAGCCCAAGGCCTCGATTTGGGGCACGGGCACCGAGGACTACTTCCTTTCGGCCTGGGGGCTCAAGACGACGAGCACGCCGTTCTTCGGCGTCCCGTACTTCGATCAGTGGGGCATCGTGGGCGGGCACACCTCCGCCTATCGCTGGCACATCGCCGACCCGATCGTGTTCGAGAAGGGGATCAAGGTGACGTTCGAGCACTTCGGGTGGATCTCGCCCGACGAGAACCCGCAGTTCAAGACCCACAGTTGGAACGAGCGGGAGGACGACTATTCGAGCGTCGCGTTCTGGTACCAGACGGGGACGCCCACGTTCACGGCCCGCGCCCCGCACGCCCGCGAGCGGGCTCTGCCCAATCTGGACCGGATCATCCTCGCGAAGGACTTCGCCGCCGAGCAGTACCACGGACCGGGCGAAGTCGTCGTCCAGGACCTGGACTTCTATCCCGACGGGCACCTGTTCTACAAGCCCGAGCAAGCCCAGAACGCCTGGGTCGAGATCCCGTTCGAGGTCCAGAAGAAGGAGCCGAAGCGGCTGCTGCTGGTGATGACCCGCGCGCCGGACTACGGCCGGTACCAGGCGTCGCTCAACGGCGTGAAGCTGGGCGGCGTGATCGACCTGTACAGTCCCGACCTGTCGACCTGGGAATACCACCTGCTGGACTTCTGGCCCGAGCCGGGCAAATACACGCTGCGGCTGGACTGCGTGGGCAAGGCGCCGGTCTCCAGCGGGCACTACCTGGGCATCGAGTCGGTGCGGCTGCGCCAGCGCAGGCCCCGCGTCGTGCAGTACAACCACGTGCCGACCGAGGACTGGCGGACGAAGCCGACGCTGTACGAATGATCCGTTTGTAGTGTGCCCGTCAGGGCATATCTTCGCTTCTCTGGTGTCCTGTTCATTCGGGCGGGAGAAGACAACGCCTTACGACGTCACTGCGAGCGGTGCGCGGCCCGGGAGGCTCTTGACAGATTCCCGCCTGGTTCATAGGGTGATAGGCTCGTGAACGAATCCAGGAGGAATCTGTGAACGACCGCATTACCTGTCCGAATTGCCAGACGCAGATCGAGATCACCGAGGTGATCTCCGGCCAGCTCCGCGCGAGCATTCGCGCCGAGTTGGAGACGGAGATGGGGCCCGTCCGCCAGAAGCTCAAGCAGCAGCAGGAGGACCTGGCGCAGAAGCAACAGGAACTTCAGGAGAAGGTCCAGGCGGTCGAGGAGCAGGTGAAGGCGAAGCTGGCGGCGGAGCGTCCCGCGTTGGAGCAGGCGATCCGCAGCCGGGTGCGCGAGGAGCAGGACCTGGAACTCAAGGACAAGGCCGCCGCGATCGCGGAGTTGCAGGCGAAGGTCCAGCAGGCGACCGCGAAGGAACTGGCCTTCCTCAAAGAGAAACGCGACCTGGAGGAGAGGGTCCGCAACACAGACTTGGAGGTGGAGCGCAGGCTCCAGGAGCAGTTGCAGGCGGTCCGCGAGCAGGCCGCCAAGGACATGGAAGAGCAGCAGAAGCTCAAGCTCATGGAGAGCGAGCAGAAGGTGCAGACGCTGCTCAAGCAGATCGAGGACCTCAAACGCAAGGCCGAGCAGGGCTCGCAACAGGCGCAGGGCGAGGTCCTGGAGATCGCGTTGGAGGAGTTGCTCAAGAGCCTCTTCCCGACCGACGCCATCGAGCCGGTGGCCAAGGGCGTCCGCGGGGCCGACGTGATTCAGCGGGTCTTCGACGACACCGGCCTGGACTGCGGCATGATTCTGTGGGAATCCAAGCGGACGAGGCACTGGTCCAAGGACTGGCTGCCCAAGCTGCGGGACGACCTGCGGATGGTCGGCGCGTCCCGCTCGGTGATCGTCAGCGAGCAGTTGCCCGAGCACATCCGCCACTTCGGCCAGGTCGACGGCGTTTGGGTCGCGAGTTGGGCCTGCGTGCATCCCGTGGCGGTCATGCTCCGCGAGAGCCTGATCGGCGTGGCCAAGAGCCGCCGGGCCCTCGACGGCCAACGCGGCAAGATGGAGTTGGTCTACAACTACCTGACCGGCCAGGAGTTCTGCAATCGCGTGTCCGGGATCGCGGAGGCGTTCGCGACGATGCGGCAGGACCTAGAGCGGGAAAAACAGGTGTTCCAGACCCAGTGGAACAAGCGCGCCAAGCAGCTCGAACGTGTGCTGTTGAACACCACCGGCCTCTATGGCGACCTCCAGGGCATCATCGGCAGCACGCTCCCGGAGATCCGGGGCATGGGCCTCTCTGCCCTGGACGACAGCCAGAACGGCGTCAAGGCCTTGCCCGACGGCGACGACGCGAACCCATAACGCTCTGCGTCGTGCGGGATGCGTCGTGCGTCGAACGTGTCCCGCGCATGACGCGCGACCCACGAGGGAAGTCGCAGGATGGCAGCGAAACACAAATCCCGCAGTGGCGAAGACCGGCCGGTGTCGGCGAAGAAGCCGGCGTTGTGGAAACGCCTGCTGGCGATGATCCTCAGCCCGATCCTGTTCCTCGGGCTGGCGGAACTGGCGCTCTCACTGGCCGGGTACGGCTATCCCAAGGGCTTCTTCATCCCGTGGAAGGTCGGCGGCTGGACGGTGTATCTGGTCAATCAGCATTACTGCGAGCACTTCGTCCCCAAGGCCCTCTCCAGGGCGCCGGAGTCGTGCGCCCTGGAGCCGAAGGAGCCGTCGAAAGTCCGGGTCTTCGTGCTGGGAAGCTCGGCCGCCTACGGCGACCCCGACCCGGCGTACGGGTTCTGCCGGCAGTTGGAGGTCTTGCTCAACGAGCACGCGATCGGGACGTCGTTCGAGGTGATCAACGCCGCGGTGACCGCGATGAACTCGCATGTCGCCAGGCGGATCGCCAGGGACTGTGCGACGCAGAAGCCGGACCTGTTCATCGTGTTCATGGGCAACAACGAAGTGATCGGCCCCTACGGGCCGCCCACGCTGCCGGCGTCTCTGTATTCGAGCCGCTGGTTCATCAACGCCTGCATCACGGCCAAGAAGGAGAGCCGCGTCGGCCGGCTGCTGAAGGACCTCAACCAGTCGCTCGGCGTGCACGGGGCGGACCAGAGCAAGTGGCAGGGCATGGAGAGCTTCCTGACCAGCCGGATCGTTGCGGAGGATCCGAGGCTGCAGGACTGCTATCGTCACTTCCGGGACAATCTCGACGATATCATCGAGACCGCACAGGGATGTCGGGCCGGCGTTCTTCTGTGCACTGTCCCGATCAACATCCAGTCGTGCGCGCCGTTCGGCTCGGAGCACAAGGCGGGCCTGGCGGCGGAGAGCCTGGCTCAGTGGGATCAGGCGTTTCAGGAGGGCAGGGGCCTCGAACAGAAGGGGGACCACGCCGGGGCGCTGGCGGCCTATGAGAAGGCCCGCCAGATCGATGACGCCTACGCCGACCTCATGTTCTGCATGGGGCGATGCCTGGCCGCTCTGGGCAGGACGGACGAAGCGCGGCGTGCCTTCGTCGAAGCCCGTGACCGGGATGTCTTACGGTTCCGCGCCGACAGTTCGATCCTTCGCGTGATTCGCGACACCGCCCAGGCATGGTCGGCCAAGGGCGTTCGGCTGCTGGATCTGGACGCGCATCTGGAGGGCCGAACGTCCGACCATCTGCTCGGCGATGGTCTTCTCGTTGATCACGTGCATCTGAACTTCCGCGGCAACTTTTGGGCGGCCCTGGCTGCGATGGAGCAGATCCGGAGGATGATGCCCAAGGCGGGACTGACCGAGCCCGCCAGGTCCGAAGACGAGTTGTTCGACCTGTGTCGCAAGCGGCTGGTGTACGATTCCCGCGAGCAGTATCGGCTGGCCATGGAGATGTACCGCCGCAAGACGATCTCGCCGTTCGCCGAGCAACTCGACCACGACGCCCATCTGGCGGTTTTGCGGGAAGAATTGGTCCATTTGCGCCGGGTCATGGGGCCGCACGATCTCGCGGCCATTGAGGACGCCATCCGGCGTCGGCCGCTGGATACATACCTGATTCTTCGCCGAGGCCAGGCGCTGATGGAGACCGGCCGGCCTCGCGATGCTGTGGACGTGTATCGCAATGCCCTCGACGCCAAGCCCTACGACATGCGGATTCGATCCGCATTGGCCCAGGCCCTGACCCAGGGCGGCGCCAGAGGCGAGGCGGTCAAGGTGCTCACATCGAAGCAGACGCCGGACCGTCTTTCTCACAGGGACGCCTTGTTGCTTCTGGGGGCTCGCTGCGCCGAAAGCGGCAATTTGCCCGAGGCTACGTCCATCTACGAGGAACTCAGCCGGATCGATCCCAAGAACCTGGACGTCCTGGTGAACCAGGCGGCCGCCGCGTCGCAGCGGGAGGACTTGCCCGCGATGAAGCGTCACCTGGACAAGGCCCTGTCGCTGGCCCCCGATTCGGTCCTGGCCGTGACGAACATGGGCAACTACTACGCCAAGCAGAAGATGCCGGTCGAGGCAAGGAAGTGGTTCGCCAAGGCGGCCGAGCTCGATCCGTACAGCCCGTTCGCCCGGATCGGCATCGGCATTCAGTCGGTCCGGCTCCAAGAGTGGGACACGGCCATCGAGCATCTGAGACAGGCGATAGTCCTCAAGCCGGACTTCGTCGAGGCCTACCTGCTGCTGGCGGCAATCGACGAGCAAGCCGGCCGAAAGGACGAAGCGAAGAAGTACCAGGACCTGGCCTCGCTGTTCCGGCTCTCGCCGCAACCATGATCACTCGCGGCGTGTCGTTATGGCCTACGATTCCCGAGCCGTCCCTGGCCTTGACCAGTTCAGCGGCGATCACCGCGGCCGAGTGCGCCAGAAGGAGAAGGGACAGGAGAGACGTGCTTGCAACGACGACGAAACGACGGTTCATAGCGCCTCCTTTCCAATGTTCGTGAGCCGACTATACCGGATCGGGAGGCGGGCAACGACCTTTTACCTCCCCGGCCGTAGTGTGGTAAGACTGTGATGGGCGGATGTGAATGACGTGTGACGGAGTTCGGATGCAGGCGATCGACGGGGTCCTCGTCAAGATCGGCGACCGCGCCGCGGCCGGCCAGGCGATTGCTCTGTCCGGCAACACCGGCTACTCGACCTTTCCGCATTTGCACTTCGGCGTGCACTCGGCCGCCGACGCCGAGCACAGGCAGTCCCACCCGATCACCTTCAGCACCGCCCAGGGCGCGGTCGGCGAACCGAGGACAGGGCGGATCTACACAGCGCCGTGATGTGGATCGTCCTGGAGCCTGTCTCGTACCATTTGACCGCCGCCGGCCTGAGAGTGCGTTTATCGCTTTGTGGGGTTCCAGCGGAGACGAGAGTGCACTATCCTTATCGCTATGAGCCATCGGCTTCTCCCAATCGGCTATGTCCGCCGCATGGCCTACTGCCTGGTCTGCTATCAGGAATCCGCGAACACGTGCCACAGGAGAGTCGTTGCCCAGAGGATTCAGGAACGCTTTGGCGATGAATTGAGCATTGTCCTCCTGAGAGCAGACTGACCGGCGGGAGTCCCAGGACATTCAGTGGGGCGACAGGGCATGCTGTGCACACCGTCTCCTCTGAGTAGGCCGCGTAGGGTGGGGCTTGCCCCACCCTACAGGATTCGCTGAACCCATCCCCGTCTTTCTTGTTCTTGGATGGGCCGTAGGCCTACGAATGGACCCTTTGCGTTATGCGCGCCAGGGCCGGGGGCGTTTGAGGTCCTTCAGCAGATTGTTGGCGATGATCGCGTCTTCGCGGACCTGGAAGTCGAGCATGCCGACGCAGGCGAAGTCGGCGCCGTTTTCGAATGCGTATTTGAAGCCGTCGGTCGGGTGGATCGCGCCGGCGGCCAGGACTTTGTACGCGATCCAGGGCTTGTCGCAGGCGGCCATGAACTCGATCGTCCGCTGGGGATCCATGCACCACATGTTGTCGTGCGAAGGCAGGTCGAAGGGGCCGCCTTTCTCTTCGGGTGTGGCGGACCAGTACTTGTCGCTGTGCAGCGTCTTCATGTAGAAGTCGACGGGGATGCCCGCCTTCTCGCAGGCGATGGGCACCTCGATCGAGTGGCACGCGACGCCGGCGACCAGGCCGTTGTGTTTCGTGTGCTCGACCGCCTTGGCGATCAGGTCCAGCTTGTTCTGCTGGGTCAGGCGGTCTCCCATCTCGCCCTGGATGAAGGCCCCGTGAGCCCCGGCGTCGATGGCCATCTGGAGCTTCGCCAGCGGGGCCTCGGGCCGCACGAAGTACTGGGCGAGCCACTGGATCTGACCGCCGCGTTCGTTCCAGTACCTCGTGATGACCCGGCCGGTCGGATCCGCGCCGCCGGCATAGGGATCGTCGATGGTCGAAATCATCGTGTTGATCCCGCACTCCTCGCACAGCTCCCAGGTCTGCATGATCTTGTCGTCGGTGAAGTAGTGCTTCAGGAGCGAGGAGACGTAGATCATGTCGCGTGCATGGGCGTAACCGTTGATGAGGTTGCCGCCGCAGATGAGCCGGCTGATCTTGAGCTTGCCGATCCGGCCCGTGGGCAGAGCCGGCGAACCAGCCGGTCGTTGAGGTTCTTTCTCCTTCTCTCGAGCCAGGAGAGCTTTTTCCTCGAGACTCAGTCCCGCTGCCGCGGTAGTGAAAGCACAAGTCTTAAGGAAGCCGCGCCGATCCAAGGCCTTCGCGTCCATGTCCATCTCCAGATAGGGCTCGTTGGTCGAGAACACGCAGTATTGTATACGAGCGGCGGTTCTTCTGCGAGGGAATCTGGAGTGCCTTGTCGCCCGGACGGACCTGGCGTACAATCCCCGCGATGACAACAGAGATTCACGGCAACCCAGGAAAGACGCCGCTCTATCGAGAGGTCGCGGCGAAGATCGACCGGATGATCCGGCAGGGGAGCTACCTGCCCGGGGAACGGCTTCCCTCGGTCCGGGAGCTGAGCCGGCGGTTGCAGGTCGGCATCAACACGGTCTCGCAAGCCTACGCGATTCTGGAGGACTCCCGGGTCATCGAGACCCGCCCTCAGTCCGGGCATTACGTTCGGAACGGCCATCCGAAGGCCGAAAGTCGATCCGATGCGAGCCGGACGAAGCCCGAGTTGACCGTGAACAGCGTGACGCTGGGCCGCACCCACATGGAGATCATCCGCAGCCTCAAGGATGAGCGGCTGATCCCCCTGGGACTCGGCTCGCCGAGCGTCGACCTGCTGCCCGTGGCCAAACTGAATCGGATGCTCGCGGCCCAGTTGCGGCGTTCTCCTTCCGTGTGCGTCTCCTACGCCGCATCGAACGGCTTAGAGCCGCTGCGGGCCCAGATCGCCAAGCGGTCGCTCGACTACGGCTGCACGTTGTCTCCGGATCAGATAGTCATCACCTCGGGCTGCGTGGAGGCCGTAACGCTCGCGCTGCAGGCGACCTGTCGTCCCGGCGACACGGTCGTCGTCGAGTCGCCGGTTTATTACACCTTCCTGAACTCCGTCCAGTGGATGGGCCTCAAGGTGCTCGAGATTCCATCCTCCGCTCAGGAGGGAATGAACCTCGACGTCCTCCGTTATGCGATCCGGCAGCACCCGATTCACGCCTGCCTGCTCATCTCGAACTTCGGCAATCCCGTCGGCGGCCTCATGCCCGACCAGAAGAAGCGGGAGCTGGTTCGCCTGTTGAGCAAACACGAGATTCCTCTGATTGAGGACGATGTCTACGGCGATCTCGGCTTCGGACGCGCCCGTCCGCCCGTGTTCAAAGCGCATGACGAGAAGGGGCTCGTGCTTCTGTGTTCGTCGTTCTCCAAGACCCTGGCTCCCGGCTATCGGGTCGGGTGGATCGTTCCCGGCCGATTCCAGGAGAGAGTCGAGGGACTCAAGTCGCTCTTGAACATCGCGACGGCCACGCCGACCCAACTGGCGGTCGCCGAGTTCCTCGCCGGGGGCGGATACGACCGGCACCTGCGGGCCGCCCGGCGAGCGCTGCAGCACCGAATGACGGAGGTCCGCAAGTGCGTCATGCGGTACTTTCCGTCGGGGACCCGCTGCACGCGACCTGAAGGAGGCTATCTCCTCTGGATCGAGCTGCCGGAGCAGGCCGACGCATTCCGCCTGTACGAGGACGCTCTGCGCGAGGAGATCGGCGTGGCGCCGGGAGTCTTGTTCTCGACGAGCGACTCCTTCAAGAACTGCCTGCGTCTGAACTGCTCATTCTGGTCGGACCGGATCGAGCGAGCCGTCAGGACTCTGGGGCGGTTTGCGGCCGCACAAACACGCTCCTGACATCGCACCGATGGATACAGTTCCTTTCGCGTGCCACGGGCGCAGTCCATTTCACATCGCAACTGTTCGTTTGGACAACTGTCTCGCTGAGTCTGTTCGCCGTTTTGCCTCACATCTACAATCCTGCCATCGTTCCGATGCCGACGCGCCAATGAACTCGCTCGTAGCGACCGGCGCGCACCGCGGATACAACCGTTCAATCAAGAAGGAGCAGGCAATGTTCGAAGCGACGATCACAAGCAAAGGCGACGACAAGTACCATGCGACCACTCGGCATTCCCAATTCGAGTTGGCTTCCGATGGTTCGGCCTCAAAACCGGGGGACGCACTTCTGGCCAGTCTGTGTGCGTGTCTGGGACACTACGTGGGCGATTTCCTCAAACAGGAGAAGATCGCCTTCTCAGAATACTCCGTCCGTGCCGATTCCGATTTGACGCAAGACCAGTCTCGGCTGGCGGATATCCGTGTGGCGATTGAAGTCCCTGGAGCCCGGTGGAATGACGCCGCGAAGTCGGCCATGCTGAAGTTCATCAGAAAGTGCTACATCTACGGGACTCTCACGGCCAACTCCCCCATCCACCTGAGCGTGGTCGCGTCCCCAAAGTGAGGATGGTCCGCACCTTGACCGGGGCCCCCTGCGAGGGTATTGTACTGACCGTGAAAGGCGTCAAATTGGCATACGGAGGGCTTGACGGCGGGGGGATTTTGTCTATGCTGGCGATTTTCACGCCTTGAACTGAAGGAGTATTGATCGTGCAGGGGAGTACGTCTGCCGGACAATTTGTTTTCAAAGAACGGGCCGGAGAGCCGGTGCCGAGCGTGCTGTATGACGAGCACGTGAAGCTGGCGGGCAAGTCGCATATGGCGGCGTTTGCGGGTTATCTGATGCCGCTGTGGTACTCGTCGATCGCCGAGGAGCACAGGGCGGTGCGGCAGCACGCCGGGCTGTTTGATTGCACGCACATGGGCGTCTTGGAGGTTTCCGGGCCTGACGCCGGCAGCTTCCTCGATGCCGTGAGCACGAACAGGGTGCAGGACTTGAAGCTCGGCCGGGCCAAGTACGGCTACATCCTGGACGCTGCCGGCAACGTGCTGGACGACATCATCGTCTACCGCCGGGGCGAGACCAACTTCATGGTCGTCGTCAACGCGGCCAACGAGTCCAAGATCCGGTCCTACCTGCACGAATTGCAGCAGGGCCGGGCGGTCGTCGACACCCAGTCCTCTCCGTGGATCGCCAAATTGCCTAAATTGAAGGCGACGATCCGGGATATGCGGGATCCGAGCCGGCCCTCGGATCGGCGGGCGGACCTGGCTCTGCAAGGGCCCGCGTCCTTCGACACGCTGGGCAAGCTGACCGACGCCTCGGGGGCCAAACGGATCTGTGAACTCAAGAGCTTTGCGTTCGTCCAGGAGAAGCTCGGCGGGATCGATTGCCTGATCTGCCGGACCGGATACACCGGCTCGAACGTGGGCGTTGAGCTGTTCGTCGATCCGCAGCAGGCGCCTCGCCTGTGGAACCTGATCCTGGAAGCCGGCAGGCCGCTGGGCGTTCTGCCCTGCGGTCTGGGTTCTCGCGACAGCCTGCGGATCGAGGCGGGCCTTCCGCTCTACGGGCACGAGCTCGACGGCAAGTTCAACATCTCGCCGTTCGAGGCCGGCTACGGCTGGGCGGTCAAGCTGGACAAGGAGTTCTTCATCGGCCAGGCCGCGATGCGGCGGGTGGCCGAGACGTATGACATGGAAGTCGCGAGGATCGAGCTGTCCGCCGCCAGAGGCGTTCGCCCGATTCGCCAGGACGATCCACTCCTGGACGAGCAGGGCGAGTGCGTCGGCTGGGTGCTCAGCGCCGCGAAGGCGGAGGACAAGCAGGTCGCCTTGGCCTACATCGACCGCAAGGCTGCGGTCGAGGGCAAGAACCTGGGCGTCTACTACCTGGCTCGCAGCGACAGCCAGGTCGAGCAGGGGCGCAAGCAGGCAGTCCAGAAGGGACAGAAGCTGGAAGCGGACCTCGCCGGAACCGTGGCGAGCCGATTTGCGAAATTCTAGGCATGAGTATTGGTCCGGCGACGTGCCGGGCCGGGCAGGAGACGAGTATGGCGGTCGCGCAAGGGTTGTTGTACACGAAGGACCACGAGTGGGCGAGGATCGAGGGCGGTACGGCCACCGTGGGCATTACGGACTATGCCCAGGAGCAGTTGGGCGAGGTGGTGTTCGTCGAGTTGCCCAAGGTGGGCAAGGAGTTCGGCGCGCACAAGGAATTCGCGGTGGTCGAGAGTTCCAAGGCCGCCAGCGACGTGTTCTGTCCCGTCGCGGGCAAGGTCACCGAGGTCAACACCGAGCTGGAGACGACGCCGGAACTGGTCAACAAGGACTGTTACGGCGAAGGCTGGCTCTGCAAGATCAAGATCACCGACAAGGGCTCGCTTGCCAACCTGATGGACGCGAAGAAGTACGAGGAATACCTGAAAACGCTGTGAAGCGTGAAGCGGGCCTCGTGAAGCGTTGGGTTTCGCCTATTGCTTCACGTTTTACGCTTCACGAGGTGCCTGCAACGAGGAATATGCTCCCATGGAATTCATTCCCCACACAGCCGAACAGCGCAAGGAGATGCTTGCGACGATCGGCCTTACGATGGACGATCTCTTCGGCGACGTGCCGCCGGAGTTGATGGCCAAGTCGCTCAGGCTGCCCAAGGGGCTCAGCGAGCAGGAGGTCCGGGATCGCCTGGCCGACCTGGCGGGCAAGAACTCGATCGACCTGACGCTCTTTCTGGGCGGCGGGTTCTACGATCATTTCATCCCGTCCGCGGTCTACTCGATCATCTCCCGCAGCGAGTTCTACACCGCGTATACGCCGTACCAGCCCGAGATCTCCCAGGGTACGCTCCAGGCGATCTACGAGTTCCAGTCGGCGATCTGTCGGCTCACGGAACTGGAGGTCTCGAACGCCTCGCTCTACGACGGCGGCACCGCCCTCTACGAGGCGATGATGATGGCCCTGCGAATTACCGACCGCAACAAGGTGATCGTGGACGACAGCGTCAACCCGATCTACCGGGTCATGCTGCACTCGTACACGCGGAACCTCCAGATCGAGCTCGAAGAGACCCACTGCGAAGACGGGCTGGCCAACCGGTCCCAGATCCTCGACAAGCTCGACGACAAGACCGGGGCCGTCATCCTCCAGAACCCGAACTTCTTCGGTTGCATCGACGACCTCACGGACATCGCCCAGGCGGCCCACGAGAAGGGGGCTCTCCTGGTCGTGTCGTGTTATCCGATCTCGCTGGGCATTCTCAAGACGCCCGGCGCGATGGGGGCGGATATCGTCACAGGCGAGGGGCAGAGCCTCGGCATCCCGATGTCCTTCGGCGGGCCGTACCTGGGCTTCATGGCGTCGCGCAAGGAGTACGTGCGAAAGATGCCCGGCCGGATCGTCGGCGAGACGACGGACCGCAAGGGCGATCGGGCGTTCGTCCTGACGCTTCAGGCCCGCGAGCAGCACATCCGTCGGGAGAAGGCCACGTCGAACATCTGTTCGAACGAGGCTCTCTGCGCCTTGACGGCGCTGGTGTACCTGTCGCTGCTGGGCAAGCAGGGTCTCAAGGAAACCGCTCAGCGGTGCGCGGACAAGGCCAGCTACGCCTATCAGCGGCTGACGAAGATCCCCGGCGTCCGGCCGCACTTCAAGGCCAAGTGGTTCTTCAACGAGTTCGTGCTGGACTTGCCCTGCGAGGCGGCCGACGTCGTCGCCCGGCTGATCGAGCGGGGCTTCGCCGCGGGATTCCCGCTGAGCCGCTACTACAAGGGAATGGAAAACTCGCTGCTGATCTGCGTCACCGAGAAACGAACGAAGCAGCAAATCGGCATGTTGGCCGAGGCGCTGGAGAGTGTGCTATGAAACTCGTGTTTGAAAAGAGCGTGGCCGGTCGGACCGGGGTTCTGCCGGGGCCGAGCGATGTGCCTGGAACGATCAATATTCGCGAGAGTCTGTTGCGCGAGCGGCCCGCGGAGATGCCGGAACTGAGCGAGATGGACGTAGTCCGTCACTTCACGGAGCTGTCCCGCCGTAACTATGGCGTCGACACGAACTTCTATCCGCTGGGCTCGTGTACGATGAAGTACAACCCGAAGGTGTGCGAGCGAATCGCCGCGTACCCGGGCTTTGCGCATCTGCATCCGCTGCTGCCCCAGCTCCGGCGGGGCGGCATGCTCACCCAGGGGGCCCTGGCGATCCTCTATGAAATGGATCTGCTGCTCCGCGAGATCACCGGCATGGCGGGCTTCACCATGCAGCCGTTGGCCGGGGCGCACGGCGAGCTGACCGGCATGATGATCATGGCCGCGTACCATCGGGACAAGGGCAACAGAAAGAGCGTCATCCTCGCGCCCGACAGCGCCCACGGCACGAACCCCGCCAGCGCCGCGATCGCGGGCTATCGGGTGGTGACGATCCCCAGCACCGAGCAAGGCGTCATGGACATGGACGCCCTCAAGCGGGAGCTGAACGACCAGGTCGCGGGCATCATGCTGACCAGCCCCAACACGCTGGGCTTGTTCAACTCGCGAATTCACGAGATCTGCGACCTGATCCACAGCGTCGACGGGCTGGCCTACTACGACGGTGCGAACCTCAACGCCATCGTCGGCAAGGCCCGGCCTGGCGACTTCGGCTTCGACATCGTGCACCTGAACCTGCACAAGACCTTCGCGACCCCTCACGGCGGCGGCGGTCCCGGCGCCGGCCCGGTCGGCGTGAAAGAGAAGCTCCTGCCGTTCCTGCCGATCTCGGTCGTGGTCAAACGCGACGACGGCACCTACGCGCTCGAATACGACCGTCCGAAATCCATCGGCTACATCGCGCCGTTCTACGGCAATTTCGGCATCATCCTGCGGGCCTACGTCTACGCGATGATGCTGGGCGGCGAGGGCCTCCGCCACGTCGCCGAGACCGCGGTCCTGAACGCCAACTACGTCCGCGCCAGACTGCGAAAGCACTACAAGCCCGCGGTCGATCGCGTCTGCAAGCACGAGTGCGTCTTCTCGACGACCGACGAAATGGCGGCCAACGGCGTCCACGCGATCGACATCGCCAAGGCCCTGATCGACAGAGGCTTCCACCCGCCGACCGTCTACTTCCCGACGATTGTGAAAGAGGCCATGATGATCGAGCCGACGGAGACCGAGAGCAAGGAAACGCTCGATGCCTTCGTCGACGCGATGATCGAACTGGCGGACCTGGCCCTGAAGGACCCGGAGAAATTGAAGGCGGCCCCTGTTAACGCCCCGATCTCCCGCCCCGACGAAGTCGCGGCAGCCAAGAACCTCAAGATCGCGTATCTGTGAACGGAGGGAAGACGATGGCATGTGACGCGATGTAGCGGATATCGGTGACGGCTGGTGTAGATCGTTGTGAAGCTATTGAGTATCCGTGGGCATCTTGTATGCCACGTCCACGACGTGAAGCTCGGCCTGTCTGACATCGCTGACTATGTGTACCCGACATCCACAGGTGCGGCAGATCGCTGGATTCTTTAAAGACGTCCCACGCTGATTCTTCCATGCGACCAACAGCACCGGATACGCGAGGCAATTGGG
The DNA here is from genome assembly GCA_012517265.1 of Planctomycetota bacterium. Taxonomy (GTDB): domain Bacteria; phylum Planctomycetota; class Phycisphaerae; order Sedimentisphaerales; family Anaerobacaceae; genus PLanc-01. Next base: position 13,977 of record JAAYVJ010000441.1, read on the forward strand.
GCACTCGATGGCCGCGTTGTTTCCATAGCAGTCCGATCGTAGAGTCTGACCTGTTGCCCAGACTCGGACAGTCGCATCCGTGATTGTTGCCATGGCTATCTCCTGAACGTCCATCTGTGGAAACACGGATACTATCTACTCCGCATGGATTTGACGAGCTTGTCGTACTCTGAATGAGGTCCAATCCAGAACCATGTGATTTCGTCGCCCTCCACAATCCCGACGCTTCGACAAGTCCTGGAGATTCTGATAGAGAAGATCGGGCGGGTGGAATGAACACATTTGAAGTGTAGACCCGGGTGATGCGGATTCTGCTGAAACTGACGGTACGCTTCTCTTGCCTGCTTCTTTGTTTCGGCGGGCAGGTTGTTGTAGTGTTTCCAGAATGCGTCTGTGGTCGCTGATCTCACAGGCAATCTATGTCCATCGGTCTGGTTTGTCCCTTTGCGCGGGCCTTGAGAGCCTCATCGGCGAGTTGGCCGAGAACATCCTGAGATTCGGCAAACGCCCTGTCCCATTCCCTCTCGCTCTCCAGTTCTTCGAGCAACCATCTCGCGAGCGTATCCTGATCGGTCTCGGGCAACTCCGAGGCTCTTCTGAAGGCTTCCTGCAGCAGCTTGGTCATTTTCGACACCTCGTGTGAACGCACTTCCCATTATGCAAACAGGATAACGTGGGCGGATCGTGAAGTCAAGGCGATCAGGCGGACCGGA
>JAAYVJ010000442.1 GCA_012517265.1 Planctomycetota bacterium
CCCGAGCAGATCGAGACCGCGGTCAGCCGACGGACCCGTGCGATCATCCCGGTTCACCTGTTCGGGCAGATGGCGGACATGGACCCGATCATGGGCGTGGCCAGCCGGTACAAGCTGGCGGTCATCGAAGACGCGGCGCAGTCGATTACGAGCAGCTACAAGGGCCGCAAGGCCGGCAGCATCGGAACCGCCGGTTGTTTCAGCTTCTTCCCCAGCAAGAACCTCGGCGGCATCGGTGACGGCGGCATGGTCGTCACCAACGACGAGGCTCTCTACAAGCGCTTGATGCTCATGCGCAATCACGGGATGGACCCGAAGTACTATCACAAGTTCGTCGGCGCCAACTTCCGACTCGATCCGATCCAGGCGGTCGCCTTACTGGTGAAGCTGCCGCACCTGAACGACTGGTCCGAGGCCCGCCGGCGCAACGCTGCGCACTACGACAAGCGATTCGCCGGCAGCGTGGTGCAGACGCCGTACATCGATCCGAACTGCGTGACGGTCTACAACCAGTACTGCATCCGCGTGCCGCGGCGCGACGAGGTCGTGGCGCATCTGAAAGCCAATAAGATCGGCTGCGAAATCTACTATCCCGTGCCCCTGCATTTGCAGGAGTGCTTCTCCTACCTGGGCTACAGCGAGGGCGATTTCCCGCATGCGGAGAAGGCGGCCGAGGAGATCATGGCGCTGCCCATCTATCCCGAACTGACGGACGAGATGAAGGACGCGGTCGCGGACTGCGTTCTAGACTTCCTGAAATAGGATTTGGACAACGACAAACACGGACCTTCATGGACGGAGCTGTTCCTGGAGGTCCGTCTTGTTTTCTCCGAACCGCAATGTATCGTTTCCTCAAGAGGCTCTTCGACTTCCTGGCCGCGGGCGCGCTGCTGGTGATCCTCTGGCCGCTGTTGCTGGCGATTGCGGTGGCGATTCGCCTGGCAGATCCCGGCCCGGCGTTGTTCCACCAGGAGCGGGCCGGACGGCACGGCAAGCCGTTCCTGATGCTCAAATTCCGGACCATGCGACTCGACGTGGACCCTTTCGGTCCCAGTCCCAAATCGGGCCAGGACCCCCGTCTCACGCGGATCGGCAAGTTTTTGCGGGAATACTCCCTTGACGAATTGCCCCAGTTGGTCAATATAATATGGGGCGACATGGCCTTTGTCGGACCGAGGCCCCTGTATGTCTCGCAGATCGCGGAGTGGAACGCGCGACAGAGGATTCGGCTCCTCGTCAGACCGGGACTGACCGGCCTGGCGCAGATCTCCGGGAGGGGGGAGCTGACTATTGAAGAAAAACTGGAGCTCGACGTGCGATACGTGGAGCAGGCGGGCGTGAGGTTGGACGCCCGCATTCTGCTGGCCACGTTCGCGAGGGTCTTCGCTGGGCAGGGAATCTACGAGAAACGATACTCTCGCGCCGAGGACACCCGCGGACGCACGGGTTCCGGGCGAAACGTGGATTCCAGCCGAACGGAGTGAGCCCATGGTTGCCAGTACAACCCATCCCCGACACCTGACGAACG
>JAAYVJ010000443.1 GCA_012517265.1 Planctomycetota bacterium
TACTTGGCCAGGGCTCCTCGGAATCCCCAGGCTTTGTCGAAACCAAACGTGCAGAACCGCAGATGCGCGACCGACTGCTCTGGAGCGAAACCGACATCATATGCCAGGTACAGCTCCTGGGTTCCGGCGTTATACCCGACGCGAAAGAACGCCGGGCATGCCATGTCGATGCCCAGGCCGATCTCTCCTTGCGGACCGGCCACCGCGCCGAACGGATATCGAGACAGGCGTCCGTTGACCCCCGCCGCGAATCCGGCCGTGTCGAGGTATTCGCGGCCCTCGACTACGGCTTGGCTATGGCGAGGGTCGCGAAGCCATTGCAGATCAGCCGACGAAACCGGCACTGCGTAGACCAACGTGACGGCCCGGTCCTTGCCGGATGTGTCGCGCAGCGTCACATCGAAGAACGTGGCGTCGCCGCTGTCCTGCGTCCGGCAATCCAGCTTGAGGTCCAAAGCGGTGTTCGACAGGGAGACGAAATCGGTCTCCGCCGCGACATCGCGGACCTGAAATCCCTCCTGCGCCTGCCCGGCCGGCTCGATGGGCACGCCATCGAAGAGAGATGCATGCACCACATTGAGCTGCGGGTCCCGGAACCATGCCTTGCCCGCATGTCCGCGAAGCAACATGTAAAAAGAGACCGAGGCCACCGGCTTAGCCGGGAACACGAGGACCTGGGCCTTTTCCCAATCGTGCGTCCCCACGGTCCAGGAATCCGCCTGCCCCCATAACGGCGTGCCGTCGGTATATCGCAGATCGAGATACAGCGAATAGTCGTGATCGCGTGCCCCATCGACGCCCTCGGCCCGGCTCCAGGCGACGGCCAGAATCGGCTCGGGCTTCTCCTGGTTCAGCACGACGGTCTGCGATGCGCCGCTCTGTGACGTGCGGTCGGACCCGTTGTCGCAGATGAAGACCCCGTCCTGACTCGTGAACCCTCGTCGCCAGCCGGTCCAGGCATCGGCTTTCAGGAGGTTCTCGCCGGGCTGGTTCAGTCTCAAAGCCCTTTTGAGAACCGCGCCGTCCCGAGCGACAGGCGATGGCGTCTGACCCGCCTTCGCGCACAGCGTCCAGCACGCCGCGACAACAATGGGAAACAGAAGACATCTCACATGGAATCCGACCGATTCGGCTTTTTGCATGCCCATACCACTCCTTTCGCAAGGCATGGTATCAGAACGACGAACCGCTGGCCAGAAAGTCCTTGTCCAAGGCACGCCCCCCACCTGCCTCCCCTAAAACAATCGGGGCCCGCACCGCAAGGCGCAGGCCCCGAAACATGCAAAACCGCGGAACCAGGCTTCCCCGATCGGGAACGGCTCCGGTCTAGCGATCGCCGGCAAGGTAACGGACCTCGCCCTCCGACAACGCGCGGTTGTAGATGCGGAAGTCGTCGATCATCCCGCCGTAGTAGGCATCCGCCTCATACTGCGATTTGCCCAACCAGTTCTGGGTGGTGTTGCCGAGATCCTTGGGCAATACCGCCGTGGCACCGCTGGCCACGACGGCACCATCCATGTGGAGCCGCATGGTCATGGTCGCGCCGTCGATCACGATCGCGACATGATGCCAGCCGGTCGGCAGCGAGGAGGACGCATTGAGCTGAGACTCGCCGCCGCCTCCAGCGGTCGTGATGGCGAACCGCATCGGGCCCGAGGCGGTCGTGCGCGGGCACAGGAACATGTAGTTCGTCGTGCCGGAACCGAAATCGAAGATCCGCTGCCAGTCCCCGGTGGTGCCGGAGAAATTCGCGTACAGCGAAATCGTCATGTTGCTCAGCGAGTTGATCACCGAACCGATCGGAAGATCGACGTAGCCGTTCGTGCCGTTCAGGACGAGCGCCTGGCCGTGGCCGGTCAGCGAATTGGTGTAGGTAATATCCGTGACGAGCTTGCCGTGGTTGTTCTTGCCGGAGCTGTCCTGGAGGTTCCCTTCCATCGCGTAGTTGGCCACGATGCCGGCCGAGCCGGGATCGGTCGGCGTGACAACCTGCGGCGCGACGCTGTAGAGCCGGATGTCGTCGACGAAGATCGTTCCGGCCCCCCCCGCGGCGCCGTTGCCCACGCCGATCGTCAGGCTCTTGACGCTCTTGAGGTTGGCGCCCGTGGCGGCCAGATCGATGTTCCACTGCTTCCACACCGGCAGCGCCGTCGCCGCGGCGCCGGAGTTGTAGAGCACCTTGGTGTCGTTGATCTTCACATACACGGGGGACGCAGCGTTCGCCGCATCGCCGCGGAAGTTGATCACGAGCGTCTTGATGCCGTGCTTGCTCCAATCCTGGGCGGTCTCGAACGTCCGCTTGGCCTCGGAGTACACGGCGCCCTTGCTGTTGTCATAAGCCATGGGCATGGACTGCATGCCGCCGGCCACGATCGTTCGCTCGGCGAACGGCGCCTGGCTGTATCCGACGATCGAACCATTGGCGGTCGGGTTGTCGTAGCCATCGACCCAGGTCTGGAAGATGGTGTTTCCGGCCTCGATGTTGTCTTTGTAGCTCTCGAAATCGTCGACGACGATGTAGTCGGCGGTCTTGAACGTCCAGACATCGCCTTCCCAGGCGGGCGTCGCGGCGGCGTTGTTGACCTCGACGACCTTCCAGTAGTAGCTCTGGCCCAGGTTGACGGAGGCTTCATACTGCGGCTGGGAAACAGTCGCGGCCGGAGCCGTGCCGTCGATCACCGCCTGCTGGCTGTCGCCCAGAAGTACCTTGTGCGAGGCGGCCTCGCGTCCGGCCCTCCAGCTCAGAGTCACTTGCGGATACACGCCGGTGGCGCCGGAGGCCGGCTGCGGCTCGCGAGCCGTGACCGGAACGTAGAAGAAGCGGACCTCGCCCAGGCCGTACTGCTTGAGCAGGCCGCCCCAGTTGCTCGCGACCGTCAGCCTGACGTACTTGGCCATGACGCCGCCGAGGTCCAAGACCTCGGCCGCCAGGGCCTCGCCGGTGCCCTGAGCCAGCTCAAAATCGCCCACCGCGGCCCACGTGGCGCCGTCGGCGGAGTACTCGATCGTCACGTCTTTGACGCCGAGCCCGAGAACCGGCTCCATCGCCTGGTTGGAGTTCCACACCATCATCTGGTCGACCTTGTAGACCTTGTCGAACTGGTACTGGATCCAGGTGGGCTGCGGGCCGGTCTTGAGGCTCAGCCACATGGTCTTGGCGTCCACCCCGTGCAGGTCGTCCGCGTCCAGGCCGGACCCGTCGATGGTCTTCTCAGGACCCATGTCCTTGTTGTTCTGGCTGGAGGCCGTGGCCGTGACGCTCTTGATCGGGTAGGAATAGGGCTCGATCGTGAACGACCAGAGGTCGCCGCGACCGACGCTGCCGTCGGCTCGGACGTCATCGACGCGCCAAAAGTAAGTCTGACCGAACGCCAGGCGGCCAACGTCGAAAGAGTTGGCATCCTGGGCGGTGGCAATTGCTTCGAGGCCGTCAGCCGAGATCCCGAAATACACGTTATGGGAGACGGCGCCCTCGCTGGGAGTCCAACTCAGCAGGACATCGGCCGGAACACCGGCCGCCTTGTCGGCCGGCATGGGAGCGTAGGATTTCTGTCCGGGCACTACCAGCGGCCCTTCGACTTTGAAACTGTCGAACGCCCCAAACCCCGAGGTTGTATTGTATGTTCCCTGGAACAGGCCCACCTGCAGCGGCACATCGGCCAGATCGGCACGCGTCAGCGGCGACTGGGCCATCGCAGTCCATGTGACGCCGTCGGTACTGGTCCGGAAGTGAAACGTGCTGCCTTGCCGCTCGATCTGCAGCCATGGGCGGAGGTTGAACGCCAGGCCGTTGTGCCCATTCTCAGTGCGGGCGTTGTTGTCAGCACTTCGGACGAAATTCCCGCAGTTCCAGATCGGGAAGTAGTCCAGGGAGACCCAGTCTTCGCCGTTGCCGGCATCTTCGGGGAACGCCCGGGCCATCAGGCCGACCGTGTTGTGGTAAACCGGGGACGCAGCTGTTCCCGCATATTCGGTGACTTTCACCGTCGCGACGAAGTCCCCTCTGACGACCTTGTAGAGGAACGGCCCCAGGGGAGTCCACGGCTCGTGCCAATACGCGCCGGTGGACTCCAGGAACAACTGACCGGGACGGGCGATAGAGGCGTTGATGGCGGACGCGGTCTGGCCCGTCTCGGCGCCGAGGAAGCCGTCCCACGAAGTCCCTGCGACACCGTTGGCGAGAAAGTCGTGGGCGGTGTCAAAGTTGTCGCTGAACACGGCCGCCTGGGCCGAGGCAGCCACGATCAGGATCAGGGGAATGCAGAGCAGATAGGCCAATCGCTTACACATGCTTGTCCTCCTTCCAGACACTGTTGGTGATGCACCCCGCGCATGCAGGGACATTCTTTTACGCAGGATATTATAGCTACCGCCGCAAGCAAGGACAAGCACAGGCGCTTCCCGAGCCATCAAAACAGGCAATTTGGGCCCTCTTAGGGCCCCCAAACCCGCCCAGCCAGCCGCATTCAAGGGACCTTGTCGCCCTTTTGCGTCATATCACTGAGGACGGAGCCGTACCACCGGCGCGAGCGTCGTGGGGCCGATCAGGCCGGAGTCCTTCGGTTGCCACCGCGATGCGTTGAACAAGCCGTCGGGCCCGCGGTTCGCGCCGAGCCGGGCGGAGAAGTTCACGTTGTAGAACCGCTTCCAGGATACGCCTCGACGGTCCAGGTCGGCGATTCGATTGGCCATCAGGTTCGACACGCGAACCTCCAGCCTGTTCTGTTCTCGCATCCTGCCGCCGGGGATCACGATTCGAAAGGGAGGGCTGATGAGCGTGCCGAGGTCCTCGCCGTTGAGCATCACCTTCGCGCTCTCGCAGACTCGGCCCAGGTCCAGTAGCCAGGCATCGGCGTCGCCGGCAGGCCGAGCCAGATCGATTGCATAGAGGGCCGTGCCGGAGAATCGCTTGACGGCCTCGCCGCCGTACTCCGTCCACGAACCGAGCCTGGCAATCTCGACCGCCTCGGGCAATTCCGGCCCACCCTGCACGAAACTCACCCGCCATGTGCCCTCGACTTCAACGGGGTCGCCATGCGCTTCGAAGTACTCCCAGGCAGGCCCTCGAACCTCTGCAGAACAGGCCCGTACCAAGCACGACTGCCCCGCGGCCAACTGCAGATAGACCTCCGTGCCCGACGTGCCGGAGACGCGCAGGGCGGCAAGTCCCGATCCCCCGAACTGAGGGTCGAAACACACGGCCGACAGGGGTCGGCTCGCAAGCGACACCCAGCCGTTCAGCGATCTGTCCGCGGAGTTGAGGATCCAATAGGTCTTGTTGTCGCCGTCTCGACGACGCACAAACCGCAACCCGGCATCCGCCATGGGCTCGCGAACCGCCTTCGTCGATCCGAGCATCGCCCGCACGTCGTCACCCATGAGGACCATCCCCGCCCCCACGTGTGCGACCCGGCCTCCCAAGTCCCCCCCCTCCTCGAACCGCAGGCTGGAGACCAACTGCTGATACTCGTTTCTGCGATTGTCGAGGTTGCCCCACCCCGGCACATCCTCGGGCAACTCCCTGTGCACGACGACAGCCATGCCTTGTCGGGCCAGCCCCATCAGCGCCGCGAA
>JAAYVJ010000444.1 GCA_012517265.1 Planctomycetota bacterium
AGGTTGATCTTCGCGTCGCCCTGGACTCTGGCCGGATCGGCGCAGAGGACCACCTTCGTCGGAACCCCTGCGTTGAGCAGATGGCGGGTGATGACGTAGCCGTCGCCGCCGTTGTTGCCGGCGCCGCAGAAGACGCAGACCCTGGGGTCCGCCGCACCGGCCAGGATTTGCAACGCCAACTCGGCGCAGCTCCGCCCAGCGTTTTCCATCAAGACAACGCCGGGGACGCCGATCCGCTCGATCGCCCAGGCATCCATCCGGCGAACCTCATCCCGACTCATCACACGAAACTCACGGTCCGGCGTGTATCGCTCCATTCGTCGCGTCTCCTTCTCTCAACGTCCTGCACGGCCCCCGGTCCGGAGGTCACCATTGGAACCGCATCCTACCTCGCCCCCCGGGGAAGCTCAACCACCCACCGCGATCGAGCAAATTGACGCCCCTCCTGCGGACTGCTACAATGCCCCGCGTGACGGGACGACGACGGCAGACAACGTCCTTCCGACACGATCCTTCATGGATTATCGAATGATAGGGTCGCCCTCGCTGCGCGGGCGACGACGGGAACCGATGGAACGATGCGACTACTGCTGACGAACGATGACGGGATCTTCGCCCCCGGCCTGGCGGCCCTCTACAAGCAACTCGTGAAACTCGGGAACGTGACCGTGGTGGCGCCGATGGAATGCTGGTCCGGGGCCAGTCACAGCATCACCTTCGCCGAGCCCTTGGCCTGCACGAAGGTGAGCGTCGAAGGCCTGTTCCACGGCTTCGGCGTCCTGGGCTCTCCCGCCGACTGCGTGAAGCTGGCCAGCATGCAGCTCCACGACGGCCCGATCGACCTGGTGGTCGCAGGCATCAACTGGGGAGCCAACGTCGGAATCAACGTCTACTACTCCGGCACCGTGGCCGCGGCGATGGAGGCAGCCTTTCTGCGAATTCCGTCCGTGGCCCTGAGCGTGGCGGCGGCGGACGAGCAGCCCGATTTCGACGCGGCGGCCGAACAGGGGATCGCGGTGCTCAGGAAGCTGTTGCCCCTCCGGGCCGGCGACGTGATCAACGTCAACATCCCGTTGCCGTCGTTGGGCAAGCCCCGGGGCGTCCGCGTGGTCCCCCAGGCGACGTCGGGTTTCCACGAACACTACGTCCCGCACGGCACAGAGGCCGGTGAGATCGTCTTTCGCCTGGCTGGCGGAGCGCACCGCGAGGAGAAAGAGCCCGCCGACACGACAACGCTGGCGGACGGGTACATCACGGTCACCCCGCTCCATGCGGACATGACCGACCATAAGAGAATGATCGCTCTCAAGACCAAACTGGACGAAGAGGTTGGAGCGTGATTGGGTCCTGATTGATCGCGAACTACGGATGATGGAGTATCTCAAGAGGCTGTCGCCAGGCCTCCAATCATCGACAATCGACCATCCATCATCAATTCCAGAGGATCGTATGTCAGAACAGAAGACAAGCCAGATCTGCATCGTCACCGTCACCGGCAAGGACCGCGTCGGCATCATCGCCCGCCTGGCCACCACGATGGCCAAGGCCAACATCAACATCGTCGACGTCAACCAGAAGATCATGGAGGACTACTTCGTGATGACGATGGCGGCCGACATCGGCCAGGCGACGATGGACATGGGCCAGATCAAGAAGCAGCTCGACCACGTCGGCCGGCAGATGGCCCTCAAGATCACCATCCAGGACGAGAACATCTTCAAGGCGATGCACAGAGTCTGAGAGAAGTCTGAAGCAGCAAGTTCCAAGTTTGAAGCAAGAGCCGTCGTCCATTCGCATGAACCCTCTTGCTTCAAACTCTCTGTATCCCACCTAGAGTGAGAGAAGGTTAGAGGTCGGTAGCATGCGGATTTCTGTCGAAGAAGTCTTTGAAACCGTCGGCATGACGCTGGATCACCATTTCGACATCCGGACCGTCACGTTGGGCATCAACCTGAAGGACTGCATGGATCGGGACCTGGACTGGCTCATCCGGCAGGCCCAGGCGAGGATTGTCGAAAAGGGCCAGTTGCTCAACCACTGCGCCGACGCGCTGGAGCAGAAGTACGGCATCCCGATCACGAACCGCCGGATCTCGATCACCCCGGCCTCGCTCCTGCTGGAGCCCCTGCCCCGCAAGACCATCACCGCGGTCAAACTCGCCAAAGCCCTCGACGCGGCCGCCAAGAAGGCGGACATCGACTTCCTGGGCGGTTTCGGCGCGATGGTCCAGAAAGGCGCCACGGCGGCTGAAGAGAATCTGATCGACTCGATCCCCGAGGCCCTGTCCGAGACCGAACGCGTCTGCGGGTTCCTCAACCTCGCCTCCACCCTGGCCGGCATCAACATGAACGCCATCGTCAAGATCGGCCACGTCATCACCGACCTGGCGCATCGCTCGGAGAAGGGCATCGGCTGCGCCAAGCTGGTGGTCTTCGCCAACGTCCCGGAAGACAGCCCCTTCATGGCCGGTGCGCATCACGGCATCGGCGAGCCCGACTACTCGCTCAACATCGGCATCTCCGGCCCGGGAGTGGTTCGCAATGTGGTTGCCCAAAACCCGGATTGCGACCTCACCCAGCTCTCGGAGGTCATCAAGCGAACCGTCTTCAAGATCACCCGGGCCGGCGAGCTGATCGGCCGGGAGCTGGCCGGCATGATGAAGGTCGACTTCGGCATCGTGGACATCTCCCTGGCCCCGACCACTTCCACAGGCGACTCGGTCGCCGAGATCATCGAAGCCATGGGGGTCGGGCGGATGGGCTGCCCCGGCACGACCGCGGCACTGGCCCTGCTGATCGACGCAGTCAAGAAAGGCGGCGCGATGGCCTCCGGCAACGTCGGCGGCCTGTCGGGCACGTTCATCCCCGTCAGCGAGGACGCCGGCATGATCCGGGCCGTCCGCTCGGGGACCCTGAGTCTGGACAAGCTCGAGGTCCTGACCAGCGTCTGCTCGGTGGGCCTGGACATGTTCGCCGTCCCAGGCGACACCGCCCCGGAGATCATCTCGTCGATCATCGCAGACGAGCTGTCGATCGGAGTCGCCAACAACAAGACGACCGGCGTCCGCGTGGTTCCGGTCCCCGGCGGCAAACCGGGCAGCATCGTGCACTTCGGAGGCCTCTTGGGCTCGGCCCCCGTCATGAAGATCCAGACCAAGTACACGTCCGCCAAGTTCGTCGAGCGCAGGGGGCGGATGCCCTCTCCCATCCTCTCCCTGCGGAACTGAGGCCCCGGCCCCCGACGAGGGAGATTTCGGTCCGAAAACCGTTGACACCGACCGCAAACATACGGTATAGTCGCCAGAGTCGGGTTCGTGGTTCGTCTTCGGATTGATGTGCCAGTCCATGCTGCCGGATTGGGAGGATACCGATGGCAAGGAGAGGACTGACGCTGATTGAACTGTTGATCGTCGTGGGCGTCGTCTCCCTACTGATGGCTTTGTCGCTTCCCGTCCTGGTTCGGGTCAGAAATCAGGCCCAGGGCACCGTCTGCACGCAGAATCAGAAGACCCTCGCCCTGGCATGGCTCCTGTACAAAGACGACAACAACGATCGGCTCGTGGGCGGACAGGTCGGCAAGAGCCCGCACGACTGGGTTCAGGGCCCCACCGGGGCCGGCGGAATCATCGAACGCAAGAAGGAAGGCATCCGCCAGGGCGTCCTGTATCGATACACCGGGCGGAACCTCGGCGTCTATCGCTGCCCGGCCGACGGGCGAAAACTGGTCCCCGGCCAGATGGCCTACCGCAGCTACTCGATCACCGGCGGCGCCAACGGCGAAGGCTGGGAGAATGCCTATGTCCAGGTTCAGCGGTATTCCGAGATCCGCCAGCCGGCCACCAAGCACGTGTTCGTGGAAGAGGCCGATCCACGCGGCTGGAACCAAGGCTCCTGGATCCTGAACCCCCGAGGCGGAACCTGGGTCGATCCCCTGGCCATCTGGCACAGCCGGGCCCGAGGCACCCTCGGCTTCGCCGACGGACACGCGGAGATTCACCGCTGGGAGGACTCGAGTACAGTGGAGATGGCCCGCAAACAGGTGTTCTTCCAACCCGTACCCCAGGGTCAGGGTCAGGATTTGCAGTTCATGATCAACGGCTTCCCGCAGAAGGAAGCAAACGTCTCCCTGGCGTTGCGGGCCGCGACAACCTATTGACAAACCTTCGACTTGGGGGCGACGTTCGTTGGAGTGAGGGTTCCCATCCGATTATGTGGGGAACAGATCAAGTCTCAAGAGCATCTTTGTTCGTGTGCGTGGGCATCGCGGCTGGAAGCGGTTTCGCAGTGGCGCGTGCCGTTTGACGCGTGGATGCCGGTTCTCCGATGGAAAGGACGGATTCAATGAGATCGAGAGCATTTACCCTGATCGAACTGCTGGTGGTCATCGCGGTGATCGCCGTGCTGATGGCGATTCTGATGCCCGCCCTGCAGCGAGCCAGAGACCAGGCCCAGCGGGTCCACTGCGTCTCCAACACCCGGTCGCTGATGCTTGGCTGGCTCCTGTACAAGGACGACTTCGACGGGAAGATCGTCGGCGGCAACACGGACCCCGGAAACTGGGTCCTGAGGGCGAACAATACGGACAATTGGGACGCCAAGAAGAGGGCCATCAAAGGTGGTCTCCTGTACAAGTACGTGGGCGAGGAGATCGGCATCTACCGCTGTCCGGCGGATCGAAGAAAGGAGAGTTCGGCCATCCCGGTGGCATATCGGACCTTCTCTATCGCCGGGGGGGCCAACGGAGAGAGCGGCAGCAGTTGGGGATATGTCAATCTCAAGCTCTACACGCAGCTCAAGAAGCCTTCGCTGCAGTATATCTTCGTCGAGGAAATGGACACGCGGGGCGAGAACATCGGCTCGTTCCAGATGAATCCCAAGAACAAGACCTGGACGGACCCGCTGGCCATGTGGCACAACGCCAAGAGCACGCTGGGTTTCGCCGACGGCCACGCCGAGATGCACACCTGGGAAAGCCAGAGCTTCATCGACTGGTGCAAGAAGGCGATGTACGAGCCGGCGAGTTTCTCCTTCGGCATGACCCCTCCGGGCGACGACCGGGTGGACATCGAGTACATGACCAAAGGCTTCCCCTACAAGTCCCTCAATTAGTCGTCCGAGAGGACGCGGATCGAATCCACTGCCTCCGCGAGACCCTGACCGGTTTCGCGGGGGTTTCTTTTTGCCCGCGGGCGACCCCGGCCTTGTGTCCGATTCCTGCCGGCGATACAATGTCACTCAGGTATGGCGATGCCGAACCGTTGATTCTTCGAGAGGGGCCTGAACATGTGGGATGTCTTCGAGCAGCCGTGGACCCTGCTGGGCGCCGCGGTGATCGTTCTGTTTGTGGTCTGGACCGTGCGAAGTGTCTGGCCGGAGAAGGCCAAACCCTGGCAGTGGCTGCTGCCCCTGGGCGTCGCGGCCTTGGCGTTCGGTTTGGACTACGCGGTCGCCACGGATCTGGAGAAGATCAACGCGGTCGTCAAGGCCGGGATCCAGGCCGCGGAAGCGGAGGACTGCACCGCCCTTGCCCGCCTGATCGCGTCCGACTACGAGGACTCCTACCACAAGAGCAAAGAGGAACTCATCGCGCACTGTCGCAGTCGGCTGGAGCCCCCCTCCATCGAAAAGGTCCGCAGGATCGCCTCAGACGTAAAGATTACACCGCCGGAAGCCGTCGCGACCTTCACCATCATGCTCCAGTTCCACAAGGACAGCTACTGGGCCAAGGCCTACAAACCGAGCGCCTTGGTCGTCCTGGAGTTCCGGCTCCGCAGGCAGCGAGACAAGTCCTGGCTCGTCCATCAGGCCGAGGTACGCGAGGTGGACAAGATGTCTGTCAATTGGGGCGCCGCCTGGATCCCCCCCGCCGGCCCTCGCGTCGCGATGATCGCCCCGGCGTTCTGAGATTTCCCCGACAATCGCCTGACCGGCCGCGACGCGGGCTTGCCGACCCTCGATCGATGTGGTAACCTATTCATCAGATCGTCGATGTTCGTTCTCGGAGGCCAGAGAGGTTCTATGCTGACATCGAATGCCATCGCGGTCGCGGGACAATCGATCCTCCATGGTATTCAGAGCCAGGCCGGCGACGTCCTGTTGTCCGTGGATCTGCCCTTCAACCCATTGAAGCTGGTCCTGCTGATCGCCTGGGTCTACCTGTGCATGTACTTCGTCCAGCGGGCGAACTTCAGTCCGCTGGTGCCCTTGCGATACCGAACGGTCGTCAACCTCATCACGTTGCTCACGGGACCCTTCCTGTTGCTGACCCTGTTCCTCATCGACACCGCCCGAAAGACCCGCCAAACCCAGGAGAAATTCCTCGACGTCCTCCGGCGCCAGATCCAACAGGCCAGGACCGCCGTCCGCTCGATTCGATTCCGATCCGACGAGGACGACGACACAGTCCGCCTGATGGACACGTCCGGCCGCAGCTTCGATGAAATCTGCGGCCGCGGCGACATCACCCGAGTCGATGCCCAGATCCTGGGCCTGACCCAGTCCACGATCCGGCAAGCCCTGGACCGCCGGGCCAGCGACATCCTCATCGACCCGAGAGACGAGTCCTCCTACAGTCTTCGCCTGCGAATCGACGGCGTCCTCCGCACGGTCAAGGAACTGGACGCGGACAAGTGCCGCACCCTGATCAACAGCATCAAAGCCGTTTCCGGCATGGACATCTCCGAGCGGCGAAGGCCTCAGGACGGCGGCTTCACGGCCCGGCGGGGAAGCGTCACCGCGTCCTTTCGGGTCGCCAGCGCCGGCGCCCTGCAGGGCGAGAAACTCTCCATCCGCGTACTGAACCACGACGCCGGGCAGTTCACGCTCGCCGAGATGGACCTGCCCGAAAAGCAGTTGGCCATCCTGCAGAGCCAGATCGCCAAGCCCGCCGGCATGATCCTGATCTGCGGCCCCACCGGCAGCGGCAAGACCACCACCCTTTACGCGATGCTCAACGAGATCGACCGGTTCACGCGCAACGTGATCACCGTCGAGGACCCGATCGAGGCGGTGCTGCCCGAGGCCAGTCAGATCGAGGTCAACCCCAAGGCCGACATCACGTTCGCCTCGACGCTCCGCAGCGTCCTGAGGCAGGACCCCGACGTCATCTGCGTGGGCGAGATCCGCGACGAAGAGACCGCCGAGATCGCCCTGCGGGCCGCCCAGACCGGGCACCTCGTCCTGGCCACCCTCCACTGCGAGAGCAACGCGACCGCGATCGTCCGCCTCCTGGACCTGGGCGTCTCCCCCCTGCTGCTCTCGGCCGGCCTGAACCTGCTGGTCTCGCAACGGCTCGTGCGGTGCCTTTGCGAGAAGTGCAAAACGCCGGCCAAGCTCAGCGACAGCCGGATCGCCGGCCTTCGCAGCAAGGGAATCGAGGCCGGGGAGATCTTCCAGGCCGTCGGCTGCAAGCATTGCGACAACACCGGCTACCAGGGCCGCACGGCGATTCTCGACCTGATGGTGATCGACAGCGCGATGCGGAACGAGATCGCCAAGAACGAATCCCTGGTCGGCCGGCTCAGAGTCCAGGACAGCCAGAAGGGCCTGGCCGACCTCCGCAAGGCCGGCCTGAAGAAAGTCGTCGCCGGCGTCACGAGTCTGGACGAAATCAAGAGAGTTGTGGGGTGAACCGATGGTGTTCTGGATCGCTATTTTGATCGGGGCCCTGTTCGTCTGGCTGGCGGTGCGCAGGGGCTTCTATGAGACCTGGGCCCTGCTCTTCAACATCCTCGTCGCCATCTACGTCTCGGTCTTCCTGTCGCCGGCGATGGCCCGCTTCGTCCCGATGCCCGGCGGCGCCGCCTGGTGTACGGCCATCAGCATGCTCGTCCTGGCCGGCGGCGCGTTCGCCCTTCTGCACGGCGTATCCTGGGTCTTTCTCACCGGCCAGTTCAGCGTCCGATTCCCGCGTCTGTTCGACATCG
Source organism: Planctomycetota bacterium (assembly GCA_012517265.1). GTDB lineage: Bacteria > Planctomycetota > Phycisphaerae > Sedimentisphaerales > Anaerobacaceae > PLanc-01. Next base: position 7,925 of record JAAYVJ010000444.1, read on the forward strand.
TCTTCTCCGGGGTCCTGGGCTTCGCGGCCGGGTTCCTGATCCTGAGCTTCGCCGCCCTGGCGCTTTCGACCACGCCCCTGGCCCGGCACAAGATCGTCACCACGCTCGGCCTGGGCCGCAACGCGCAGAAGGCCAACGTTGTCGGCCTCACCCGAAGCCTCGACCTGATCCACGCGGTGGCGGGATTCGCGGACGGAGGGACTACGGAGACAGCCGTGGATCGGCTCCTGCAAACCAGCGACGATCTCGCGAGAAGCGACAAAGCCCCGCCGGCCCCGAATGATCCCAACGCCGCCCTCTCGGCCGAGCCGCAGGAGCGCCCTCGCGAGATGCCGGCCCCCAAGCCCCCGGCGGGCCTGCACAGACGCAGCATTCCCAGCGATGCCTTTGGCGGATAGCGAGCCCGGAGAACGTCGGGCCACTCTTGCGAACCGGGCCTCCTTGCGGTAAAAGAAGGGCAACTCGAAGCCCGTTGAGTCGCGACATCTGAAATACAGGGGTTGCCACATGAGAGACAATTCACTATCCGCCGCGGTCATGGTTGTCTCATTGAGTCTGTGCGGAGCGGCAGCGGCCGGCGAGATTCGATGGCGGCATCTGTCTTCCACCACCGGCGACTTGGCCATGCCGAACGGCGGGAAGGAGCAGACTTCCAGCCTCGTGTGCGACATCGACAAGGACGGCGTCAATGACTTCGTGATCGCCGAGCGGACGCAGGCTCCGGCCCTGGTCTGGTACCGGCGGGCGGCGACCGGCTGGACGAAATATGTGGTTGAGGCTCAACCTTTGCACATCGAGGCCGGGTCCGACTCGCTCGACATCGACGGCGACGGGGACCTCGATATCGTCTTCGCGGGCGACTGGCAGAACAACTTCGTCTGGTGGTGGGAGAACCCCGCTCCGGACTTCGACCCGCAGAAGCCCTGGGTCCGGCACATCATCAAGGACTTCGGCGGCAAAAAGCACCACGACCTGACCTTCGGCGACTTCGACGGCGATGGCAAGCAGGGACTCGTCTTCTGGAACCAGGGGGCCAACAAGCTCTACCTCGCGGAGATCCCCGACAACCCGCGGCAGGCCAAGTCGTGGAAGTACGCCGAGATCTATTCGTACTCCAGCGACAGCGAGATGATGCAGCGACAGACCCGCCCGTACCCGGGCTTCAAGGGGATCAACGAGCACGAGGGCCTGGCCAAGATCGACATCGACGGCGACGGCAAACTCGACATCGTCGGCGGAGGCCGGTGGTTCAAGCACGTCGAGGGCATGACCTTCGTCCCGAACATCATCGACGCGAGCTATCAGTTCACGCGGGCGGCCGCGGGCCAGCTCATCGAAGGCGGCCGGCCGGAGGTCGTGCTCGTCGTCGGCGACGGCTGGGCCCCTCTGATGATGTACCAGTGGGTCAAAGGCACATGGGTCCCGACGGAGCTGGTCCCGGAAATCGACTGCGGCCACTCCCTGGCGATTCTCGATTTCAACAAGGACGGACATCTCGACATCTGGGTCGCCGAGATGCGGCTCAACGACGGCAATCCCGACGCGAAGAACATGCTCCTCTTGGGCGACGGCACAGGCAAGTTCGAAACGGCGCTGATCTCGGAGGGCATCGCAAACCACGAGTCCAGGATCGCCGACCTCGACGGCGATGGCGACTATGACATCCTCGGCAAGCCCTACTCCTGGCAGACGCCCCGGCTGGACATCTGGCTCAATGAAGGAGCGAAGTAGACGCCCTCATCAATGCAGGCCGCATCCGCCGCTGGCGCAGCCGCCGCAGGTGGGCAGGGACGCACAGGAGTCGCAGGACGAGCCCTCCGAAGCCTTGCCCACCGCGAAACCGGAGAGGAGCTTGTTCATCTCGCCGCCGCACTTCTCGCACTGGGGCTTCTGGGCACTGAGGCTCTTGTGGAGCACTTCCATCACGTG
>JAAYVJ010000445.1 GCA_012517265.1 Planctomycetota bacterium
CACGGCGGTTCCGGTCGGAAACAGTTTGTCCAGCCCGATCGTGCCGTTGACGGTGTCGGTGATGGAGCTCTCGATGCCCGAGCCGGCGCGGGAGAGCCGGTCGGCGACGGCCCGCCTTTGCGACGCCTGCCCGCTGACGACCGGATCGAAGACCGCGCGTTGCTCCTGCTCGACGGTCCGACTGATCTCAGGACTCATCTTCTGGACGATCAGCGACCGGTTGTTCTCCATGGCCAGCGTGATCGCCCGTTCGATGCTGATCCGGAGCGTCGCAGGCTCAGAGGCAAGGGAGGGAGCGGCAAGCAAAGCGACCAAAAGCAGGCCGCCAAATCCGAATATCGAAATTCGAAATCCCCAACAAATCCAAAGTCCAAAACCCAAATGACCGAAACGCTGTCGTACGCCGCAGGAGCCGTTTTGAAATTCGGGTTTTGAACCTTCGTGCTTGTTGACGTTCCCGCCAAGGCGGGGTCGGATTTCGGACTTCGGATTTCGGATTTCTCTGCCCGGGGACTTCTCAACCATAATCGTCATCACAGACTACACACTAGCGTTTGTTCACATTCGCTGGGACGTGGGCCTCCGCGCGCCAGGCGTGACGTTCGAAGAACGAGTAGACCACCGGCACGAAGACCAGCGTGATCAGCGTCGAGCTGATCAGACCGCCGATGACGACGCGGGCCATGGGGGCCTGCGCCTCCCCGCCTTCGCCCAGGCCCAGGGCCAGGGGCACCAGGCCGATGATCGTCGTGCTGGCCGTCATGAGAATGGGCCGCAGACGCCGGCGGCCGGCCTCTTCGAGCGCCTCGCGGATCGGCATGCCGTCCCGGCGGCGCAGGAGGTTCGTGTGGTCGACCAGCAGGATCGCGTTGTTGACCACGATGCCGCCCAGCATGATGCAGCCGATGAACGACTGGATGTTGAAGGTCGTGCCGGTGAAGAACAGGACCGCGATCACGCCGATCGCGGCCAGCGGGACGGAGAACATCACGACGAACGGGTCGCGCAGCGATTCGTACTGGCAGGCCATCACCATGTACACGAGCACCAGGGCCAGGATGCAACTGAACAGCAACTCCCGGAACGATTTCTGCTGCTCTTCGTAGTCGCCGCCGTAGCCGATGCTGAAGCCGGAGGGGACCGGAACGGAACGAAGCTGCTCCTGGACGTCCGCGATCACCGAGGCCATGTCCCGGCCGCTGACCTCGCCGGTGACGGTGATAATGCGCTCCTGGTCCTTCCGCTCGATGAGCACGGGGCCCTTTCGCGGCTCGGTCGCCACGACGTTTCGCAAGACGACCGGCTCGCCGTCGCTGTTGGTCAGCGTCAGGTCGAGGATGTCCCGCAGGTCGGACTTCTCCGCGTTGCGGAGCTTGACCAGGATCGTGAATTCGTCGCCGCCCTGGCGGTAATAGCCGGCCTGGGTTCCCGAGAGGATCGTCTGCAGCGCGTTGGCGATCCGCGAGACGGTCAGGTGCATGTCGGCGGCCTTCTGGCGGTCGATGACGATCTGCTCCTCGGGGCCGCCGGGGTCGCGGCTGATCCGCGTGTCGGCGATCCCCGGCACGGCGTTGACGATCTGCTGAACCCGCTGGGCCATGAGGTCCGCGGTCTTGAAGTCGTGGCCGCGGATCTCGACGACGACCTTGTTGGCCTCGGTGGTGCCCATTCGCATGATGAACAGGCCCTGGCCGGCGCGGGTGCGGACGGTCGTCCCCGGGATTCCGGCCAACTTCTTGCGCAGATCGTCGGCAATCTCCTGACTGGACCGCGTCCGCTGGGCCTGCGGAACCAGCGCGATGCGGATGTCGCCGGTGTGGCCGCCGCCGCCGTACCAGCGGGAGCCGCCGACGTTGACCACCAGGTTGCGGATTTCAGGGACATTGTCGTTGACGATCCGCTCGATGACGCGGAACTTGCTGTCGAGCAGGTCCAGGCGCGTGCCCACCTCCATCTCCACTTCCACGCGGACTTCGCCCTCGTCCGTGGCGGGCATCAACTCGGCGCCGATATAGGGCGCCAGAAGCAGCGCGGCGCCCAGCAGAGCCGCGGCGCCGATGACGACCGACAACCGGTGTCTGAGCGCCGCGTGGAGAATGCTCTTGTAGCCGTTCTCGAGGGCCGTCAGGAACCGGCCGCTCGCTTCGTACATCCGACGGCCCAGGCTCCGCCTGTCCTGGCCGTTCCGAGAGCCCGGGTGCAGGATCTTGGCGCAAAGCATCGGCACGACCGTCAGGGCGACCGCCAGCGAGCAGATCAGCGAGAACGTCACGACGATCGAGAGTTGCTTGAACATCACGCCGGACATGCCTCGCATGAAGACCAGGGGCAGGAACACCACGACGGTGGTCAGCGTGCTGGCGACCACGGCCGCGGCGACCTCGTTGGCGCCGTTCACCGAGGCCTGCTCGATCGATTCGCCTCCTTCGTGGATGCGGTAGATGTTCTCGAGCACGACGATGGCGTTGTCCACGAGCATGCCGATGCCCAGCGCCAGCCCGCCCAGCGTCATGATGTTCAGCGTCAGATTGCTGAAGTACAGCAGCGCGAACGTCGCGATGATGGAGACCGGGATCGCGGTGGCGATGATGACCGTGCTGCGGATATTCCGCAGGAACACCAGCAGGACGCCGATGGCCAGCACGCCGCCGTAGACCGCGGAGCTTCCCACGTTGCGGATCGAGTTCTTGATGTAGTCGGAGGTGTCGATGATCGGAACGATCCGGATCTGGGGGATGTCCTGGTTGATCTTCTCGAGCTCCGCCAGGGCGCCGCGGGCGACGTCGACGGTGTTCTTGCCTGACTGCTTGCTGACGGCCATGCGGATGCCCGGCTCGCCGTCGACCCGCACGATCCGTGTGATCTTCTGCCAGGAGTCCTCGACCGAGGCGATTTCCTTCAACTGCACGGGCGCGCCCTGGCGCACGGCGATCACCGTGTCCTGCAATTGGCGCAGGTCCGTGTACTCGCCGGGCGTGCGGATCGTGATCTCGTAATTGCCCTTCTCGATCGTGCCGGCCGGGATGTTCACATTGCCCTCGCGGATCTGCGAGACGATCTGGTCCAGCGGAATCGCCAACGCGTTGATCTTGGCCGGATCGAGGCTGACGTGGATTTCGCGTTCGAGGCCGCCGAAGATATCGACCGCCGCCACTCCCGGCACGCGCTCCAGCCGATACTTGACCTGGTCCTCCAGGATCAGACGCGTCTGCACCGGGTCCAGGCGGCTCGAAGCGCCCAGGATCAGGATGGGGAAACTGGCCAGGTCGAACTTGCGCAACGTGGGCCGGTCCGCCTCCTCCGGCAGCCTGCCTGCCACGCGGTCCAGGCGATCGCGAATGTCGTTGGCCGCGGTGTCCAGGTCGGTCCCCCAGGTGAACGTCACCCGGACGCTGCCCTGGCCCTCGACCGAAGTGGACGTGAGCTCCTCCACGCCGGGGACCGCGCTCATGGCCTGCTCGATCGGGCGGGTGATCAGCTCCTCGATCTCCTCCGGCCCCGCGTTTTCGTACGTGCACGAGATGCTGATCGTCGGGTAGGAAATGTCGGGCATCAGATCGATCGGCAGCCGCATCAGCGAGATGCCGCCGAGGACGATCACCATCATGACCACCATGATCGTGAAGATCGGCCGGTGGACGGAGAACTGCGAGATCTTCATCGGCCGGCCCCTTCCTTCGCGCGGTTGCCCGCTGCTTCGGCCGGCGGCTTGGGCAGCATCACCTTGGCGCCGTCTTCCAGCAGATGGTTGCCCAGCGTCACCACCGCGCCCGACAGCGCGGGCTCCTTCACCTCGGCGACCTCGCCGCTGACGATGCCCGTCGTGACGGGCACGAAGCGAGCCCGCAGGACCGGCTCCTGCGCGCCGTCGCTCTCAACGAGGAACACGCCCTGTTTCCCGTCCCGCCGGACCAGCGCGGTGATCGGCACGAGCGTCGCCTGCTCGATCCTGGCGAACTCGACCCTCGCGCGGATGAACATGCCCGGCTTGAGCAGTTGCCTGGGATTGGCGATCTCGATCTCGACGCGGGCCTGCCGGGAGTTCTCCCGCAGCAGGGGGGCGATCCGCCGGATCGACCCGCGGAAGACCTCGCCGGGGTACGCGTCCGTCGTCACGCCGGCCTCCTGGCCCACGCTCATCTTGGGATAGTCCCGCTCGACCACGAAGACGACCGCCGTGAGCGGGTTGTTCTCGAGGATCGACACGATCGGCTGATTGACCGAGACCAGCGCGCCTTCGTCGACGAACCGCTCGCCCACCACGCGGTTGGCGTCGCCGTCCTCCCAGAAGGCGCGGACCTGCGTGTACGAGAGCTGGAGCTCCGCCGCCTTCAGCGCCGCTTCCTTCTGAACCACCTGCGCCTGGGCGACCTTCAACTGCGCCTGCCCGGCGTTGTACGTCGCGGACGCGGCGTCGAGCTCGGCCGCCGAAGCGATCTGCTTCTCGCGCAGGGCCATCACCCGCTCGTACTCGCGTCTGGCCAGGTCGAGCACCGCGGCGGTGTTCTCCGCGTTGGCCTTGGCGACCTGGAGCTCGGCCCCCGCCTGCTCGACCTGCCGGCGGAACTCCTCGTCGTTGAGGACCGCGATCACGTCGTTGCGACGCACGCTGTCGCCGATGTCCACCAGGAGATCCTTGATCCAACCGGCGGCCTTGGGCGCCACCACGAATTGCGACTCCGGAACCAGCGAGCCGGTGAAAACGCCGATGTCCTGGATCGACCCCGTGCGGACCGGCTGGGTCTCCACCGCCACCGGGGCGTCCGGCCGGCCTTTTTTCGTAGCGTCCGCCGCCGCGGCGATCCGCCGCTGCGCCTGCCAGATCGCCACCGCCAGAACCGCCAGGACTACAACCCCCAGAAGTGCCTTCTTCATCGTCTTCTCGCAGAGCCTCTATACTTATGGATCGTTTCTCGCGATCCGCAGACCCGGCCCACAGAGCCCGCGCCGCGAGCACGGGATCATGGTATCACAATCCGTGCCGGCGTCTACCGGGCCCGGGGAGAAAATCGGTTGAGCCCCGCAGAAACCGACGAACAGCAGCGCCGGGGCACTATTTCTCGGACTCTTCCGCCTCTTTCGGCGGGCGGGCGTGGGCGTGGGTCTTGGGTCCCAGCAGGAAGAGCTGGCAGATCCAGCCGACCGCGGTCATGCCGGCGAACGTGCCCGGCAGCACCCACGGTCGAGGGCCCATCTGAGAGATGACCGCCACCCCTGCGCCGAGCAGGGCGGCCTGCGCCCCGAGAAGGAGCGTGGCCGTGCCCACGATGCTGTAGGCCAGCGCGATCAGCGCCTTCTTGACCAGCCAGATCAGAAAGATCGCGACGACGCCGCCCGCCAGCACGGACAGACCCACCTTCCACACGTGCGGCTCGACCGCCTGCCAGGTGTTGTCCAGCATCGCGCGGAGCCGTTCGCTGAAGCTCTGCTCCTTGGTCATCTGGTCCATGTAGTTCATCCGGGCGCTCTGGTCCATGTTCGTGAAAGACTGGATGGACATGCGAGGCGACGTCGCGGACTCGGTGGTCGCAGTCCCCTCGGCCTGTTGCGGCGCGATCCGGTCGAGCAGCACGACCACGTAGCCCGCGCCGCTGACCGACGCGATGACCACCACGGCCAGCACGAACATCAGCGCGTTGCGGAGCAGAACCGAGGCCGCGGCCAGGACCGCCGCGCCGATCAGCATGCTCAGCCACAGGTGGAAGTCGAGCCACTGGCCGACCAGCAGGCCCGCGACCGAGCCGACCACCGCGCCCAGCAGGCCGATGATGACCGAGCTGTACCGGCTGCCGCCCAGCCACAGCACCAGGCCCACCGCCAGCATGGGAGCCCCGATGCCCACCAGCACCAGCGTGTTCAGACTCAGGAACAACGTTTCAATTCGCACAAGCAGCTCGTACATAATGGACAACCCCTAACGGAAAGCTCGAAGCTCGAAATTCGGATTTGGTGCTTCCTTCCCTACTTCATATCGAAGTTCTTTTTCACGAAGCCCAGCGATTCGCAGATCGCGTAGGGCAGGTACAGGAACGACGTGTAGTGACCGGCGCACAAATAGATGGTCTTCGGCTTGCCGATCGCGTCGCGCAGTTGCTTGCCCGACCAGGTGGGCACGACGCGGTCGAAGCCCGCGATGAACATCAGCGTCGTGCGGGCGTCGATGTACGGCGCCAGGCGCAACGGGTCGGTGCGGATCTTCTCGTGCAGCTCGCAGTAGACGCTCTCGCCGCTGATGCCCATCGCCTGAATCTCGTCGACATAGTCCCTTAGACGCTCCTCTCTCGAGTGCATCGCGACGTCCGCCATGCTCCCGCCGGCCAGGCCGAGCACGGCGCACTTGATCCGCGGGTCCGCCGCCGCGACCAGGCCGGCCTTGATCCCGCCCAGGCTCAAGCCCAGCGCGCCCAGTCGGTTCGGATCCACCTCCGGTCGCGTCACGAGGTAGTCGAGCACCTGCCGGTTGTCCAGCACCGTCTGGCGGAAGTACGCCTCGACCTCCTCGGCGCTCTGGGTGTTCTCGATCCGAACCTTGCGATTGTGAACCAGGGCGCAGTTGATCCCGCGCGGCGCAAAGACGTACGCGAAACTCTCGACGGAGAAATCGACCCCGCCGGAGATCGGCAGCATGAGCACCGTCGGGTGCCGGCCCGGCTTGGTGCTCATATAGTAATCCACCTTGATGTCCTCGCTGCCGAAGACGTTCAGCGTCGAGGGGAATTTGATCCGCAGCACGTCGTAGCCCTTCTTGTGCTTTTGCACCGCGACGTTCGGCTCGGCCGTCCTCGGCGGGTAGCTGTAGTACGCTCTGATCGCGGGCGGCATCTCCTTGGGTCCGGCGTACTTCCTGGCCGGCCCCGCCGGCGCGCAGGAGGTGCACAGAGCCGTCGATCCCAACAGCAACAGGCCGCAGCCCAACACCATCGTCCTTCGGCGCCGCATCACGCGTCAGATCCCTTCATAGCACGCGATCCAGGAAATCCAGCCGACAGCATACCACATTCGCCGCCCAGCGAAAGCCCGTAGGGGCGGGTTTCAAATCCGCCCCCGTGTCTTTCCTGTTCCCACGGCTCTGGCACCCGCCCCCGGCCTGCTGTACAATGCGCCCGGTTCGAGGCCCTAGGATCGCCGCGGAGACCCACGTGCATTCGGATGAGGAACTGCTGGAACAGGCCAGGAACGGCGGCGTCGAAGCGTTCGAGACGCTCTACCGCCGGCATCGGGACTGGGTCTATCGTCTCGCCTGGCGCTTCACCGGCAACGAGGCCGACGCGCTGGACGTCCTCCAGGAGACCTTCGCCTACCTGCTCCGCAAGCTCCCGGGCCTTCGTCTGACGGCCGCGATGACCACGTTTCTTTACCCGGTTGTCAAACACCTGTCGCTGAATGTTCGTCGTGCGTCGCGCGTTGTGCGGGCTGCGTCAGAGAAGCTCTCCCCCAGCACGCAGGACGCAGAACGCACGCCGCACAACGCATCGCGAAGCGAGCTGGCCGCGGCCCTTTCGACGCTGCCGGCCGACCAGCGGGAGGTCGTTCTCATGCGGTTCCTCGACGACATGAGTCTCGAAGAGATCGCCCAGGCCCTGGACACGCCTTTGAACACCGTCAAGTCGCGACTTTACCGGGCCTTGGACGCCCTCCGCGAGGACCCCCGCACGCGGGAATATTTCTTCGGTTCGTAGTGTGCCCGTAAGGGCATATCCTCTCTTCCCGAGGAAATAAGAGAAGACAACGCCTCACGGCGTCACTACGAACGAAGAAAAATCAGCGACTACTGCAACTTTCCCCACCCCTCGCGTGCTTCACCTTCAGGAGAACCAATCTATGACTGACCAAAACAAACAATTCGATGACCGTCAGCGGCCCGTGTCCGACCGGTTCCGCAAGGACTTGCGGGCCCTGTACCAACCGGCCGGGTCGGTGCCGCCGGAGGTGGACAAAGCCATCCTGGACCAGGCGCGTCGCCGTCTCGCCAAGCCTCGCCCGCTCATTCTGCGAATCCGCTGGGCCGGCGGCATCGCAGCCGCGGCGGCTGTGGTCGCGATCGGCGTGTTCCCGTACACCGGGACCGGGCCCAACAATCATCCATCATCCATAATCCATCATCAATCCGCGGCGGAGCAGCGGGTTGACATCGACGGCAACGGCCGCGTGGACATCCTCGACGCCTTCCGACTGGCGAAGGGCATAGAGTCCCGCGGCCCGACTGCCGCCGGGTGGGATATCAACGCCGACGGCCGCCTGGACCGCGAGGACGTCGACGCCGTCGCCTTCGCCGCCGTGCGGCTGGACAAGGGGGTCTGACCATGAAACGATGCCTGCTGATGAGCCTGGTCCTTGCGTGTGCGACAATCCTGCTGACGGTGCCGCAGGTCGGCCAGGCGAGCAGACCTGAAAGAACGAACGTCCGTTTCGCCCCGGTGCACATCTACCTCGACCCGGGTGGCAAACCCCTGGCGGCGTACCAGTTCGAACTCGTTTGTAGTGTGCCCGCAAGGGCATACTCTTCTGCGGAGGTGGAAGATAACGCCTCGCGGCGTCACTACGAACGCCAGATCAAGATCGTCGGCGTCGAGGGCGGCGAGCACCCGGCGTTCAAGGAAGCTCCCTACTACGACCCGGCGGCCCTCATGAACGACCGGATCATCATCGCCGCCTTCAACACAGGCAGCGACCTGCCCACCAAGCGGACTCGCATCGCCACGATCCACCTGCAAATCACAGGCGACGCCGAGCCGAAGTACGCCCTGAGTCTGACCACGGCCGCCGACGCAAACGGCGAGAACCTGCCCGCCACAATCACCTTGGAAAAGGGAGAACAAAAGTGAAAACGAAAACCATGATTGCATCGATCTCGCTTCTGATCGTACTGACCGCCGTCGAAGTCTGGCTCGCCAGTTGCTCTTCAAACGGGCAGAAACCAGCAGCGGCCCGCCTTCCCGGAACTCCCCAGTCGCAAACGACAGATCATATACAAGGGGCGGCAAGCTCCGAGCAGGCCCAAACCGCATACCCCGGAGAGACGCGAGATAGCAGCAGCCTCTCAGGAAAGGAGTTCAGCGGCGTGGGGCAAGGAGATACAGAACTGGAGTACTTGGGTGGCTGGCGCAAAGACATGGGCGGTATGGGAGCTATGGGCGGCGGAATGATGTGGCCGTTTGGCGCTCCTGGATCGGCCGTACCGGAATGTGAGACTGAAGACTCGAAATCGCTGGTGGCAAGGATGGCGGAAAGGGATTATCGATTGTCGATGGCAAGCGTGACGGAAGATGAGATCTGGGTGATCGCTCGCGAGCCTCGAACGTATGGGCCGGAGTATGAGACGCCCGGGTCCGGGGCGATGATGGTGGAGAGGGGGACCGAGAAGGTGCCGCTGCCGCTCAAGCACACCGATGTGAAAGGGCGGGTTTGCGGGTACATCGCGACCGTCGAAGTCACACAGCAGTTCCAGAACCCGTTCAGCGAAAAGATCGAGGCGGTGTACGTGTTCCCGCTGCCGGACAACGCGGCGGTCAATGAGTTCATCATGGTCATCGGCGATCGGCGGATTCGCGGCATCATCCGCGAGCGGCAGGAGGCCGAGGAGATCTATCGCGAGGCCCGCCGGCAGGGCCACGTCGCCAGCCTGCTCACCCAGGAGCGGCCCAACATCTTCACCCAGCGAGTCGCCAACATCGAGCCCGGCAAGCAGATCGACGTCAACATCAAGTACTTCAATACCCTCGCCTACGCCGACGGCTGGTACGAATTCGTCTTCCCGATGGTCGTGGGTCCGCGGTTCAACCCGCCCGGCTCCACCGACGGCGTCGGCGCGGTCGGCCGGGGCAGCGCCGGCGTCTCGGGTCAATCGACGGAAGTTCAGTACTTGAAGCCCGGCGAGCGGAGCGGCCACGACATCTCCCTGGCCGTGGACATCGACGCAGGCGTCAAGATCGAGGAGGTCGCCTGCTCCAGCCACGCGATCAAGAAGGACACCGACGGCTCGGAAAAAGTCCGCGTGAAGCTCAGCGAGTTCGACAGCATCCCGAACAAGGACTTCGTCCTGCGGTTCAA
>JAAYVJ010000446.1 GCA_012517265.1 Planctomycetota bacterium
AACGCCCTCGGTAAACTATCACCGAATTGCAGATCGTGGGGCGCATGGGGCGCCTCTGGTTTTTGAAGAGGTATGCCATGAAGGTCACCTTTAACCGTTCCGCACTGGCAGAGGCTTTGGGGCTCATGACGTCCATCGTTCCCAGTCGTACGCCCAAGCCCATCCTCAAGTGCGTGCGGATCGCGGTATCCGGCAAGGAAATGCGGATTTACGCGACGAACCTCGAGCTCGGTCTGGATTGCCTGCTCTCGGAGGTCGAGGTGGGAGAAGAAGGCGAGGTCGTCATTGAGGCGGACCGCCTCTCGGCGATCGTCCGCGAGAGCGTCGAGGACGTCTTGGTCCTGGAGTCGAGCGACACCACCTGTGACATCCGCGGCGTGGACAGCCATTTCAAGATTTACGGTCAGGATCCGAACCAGTACCCTCGAATGCCGGCGTTTGGTTCGGGCGGCGGCGATCTAACGATCGGATTGGACAACTTGCAGGCCGGGATCGCGCAGTGCCTGTTTGCCACGGCCAAGGAGAGCAGCCGGTACGCGATCAACGGCGTTCTGTGGGAAGCCAAAGGCAAGAAGCTCATGCTCGTCGCGACGGACGGTCGTCGGCTGGCCAGGTGCCGGGTCGACCTCCAACAGGCGGCCTCAGACGGCCAGGAGCGGAAGATCATCGTGCCCGCCAAGACCATGGCGCTGCTGGAAAAGCTCGGCAAACGGGAGAAGGAAGTCGTCGCCGTCAAGCTGGTGGATAATCAGATCCTTCTGAGCTGCGCCAATGTCGTGATCAGCTCGAATCTTGTGGAAGGCAATTTTCCCAAGTACGAGGACATCATTCCGAGCGACTACGATAAGAAGCTGACGCTGTCCACGCAAGCGGCGCTGAGCGGCGTTCGGCGGGCGGCTTTGCTGACGAGCGAGGAGTCCAAAGGCGTCAGACTTTCCCTGACGGCCGATGCGCTCGTTTTCTCCGGCAGTTCGCCTGAAGCCGGCGCTGCGGAAGTGAGGATGCCGGTCCAGTACGATGGCGAACAGATCGAAATCGGGTTCAATCCGCAGTTTCTGATCGACGCTCTGCGCGTGATTCAGACACCGGATTTCCAAATGGAATTGGGGCAGCCGGACCGGCCGGGCGTGATCAAGAGCGGCAATGAATTCCTCTACGTCCTGATGCCGATCAACCTGGGCTGATGGGGGCTACGTCTGGAGGAGTGGGTCTGACAGGAAAGTGGGGAGCAGGGATGGACCAGGCAAGGACGTCCGACGCGCAGAAGATGGGTGAATTGCTTTGCGGTTTCGTGGACCGTCTGGCCCCGGTGCATGCGCAGTACGATTCTCTCACGCAGGTCTGGGAGAACCTGCTGCCGGGCGCTCTGCGGGACCACTGCCGGATCGGGAGCCTCGGCAATGGGTGCCTCAAGATCCTCGCGGACGGCTCCAGTTACATGTTCGAGCTGCAACTGTGCAAGGCAGTCCTGCTGCGCGAGCTCCAGAGGCTGTGCCCGTCCGCCAAGATCCGGCGGATCGACGTGGTCATGGCGCGATGAAAAACGGTGCGCTTGCATCCTCGGTACAAAATGAGTAAGTTTGTAGGCGAGAGGGGGCCTTATCCGATAATATACAGGGTTCCAGTTCTGCAATTTGCCAGGTCTGGTTGTACACTTGGGTTTGACTTTTGAGGGCCGGTATGGAGGCACACAAATACGACGCTAGCAACATCAAGATCCTCGGGGGCGTGGACGCCGTCCGCAAAAGGCCGGACATGTACATCGGCGACCGCGGCATCGCCGGGCTCCACCACCTCGTTTACGAGGTTCTTGACAACTCGATCGACGAAGCTCTCGCGGGCTATTGCGACACGATCACGGTCCGACTCCAGGCCGACGGAAGCTGCAGCGTGGAGGACAATGGGCGAGGCATCCCCGTCGAGATGCACAAAGAGGCCAAGGTCAGCGCGCTGGAAGTCGTCCTGACGACCCTGCACGCCGGCGGCAAGTTCGATTCCGACAGCTACAAGGTCGCCGGCGGTCTGCACGGCGTCGGCGTCAGCGTCGTCAACGCGCTGAGCGAATGGCTCCACGTGGACGTCTTCCGCGACGGGACGCACCACCATTTTGAATGCCGTCGCGGCAAGAAGACCGGACCGGTTCAGATGGTCGGCGCCTCGAACAAGCGGGGCACCAAGGTCACTTTCATGCCGGACGAGGAGATCTTCGGCGATCTCCAGTTCAACTACGATACGCTGCTCAAGAGAATCCGCGAGCTGGCCTATCTCAATGCCGGCCTGAAGATCACCTTCCGCGACGACAGGTCGGACAAGAAGGAGACGTTCCAGTACGAGGACGGCATCAAGGCCTTCATCAAGCACCTCAACGAGGGCAAGAACGTCCTCCACGAAGGCATCGTCTACATGGCGAAGGACGATCCGGAGAGCAAGCTGAGCTGCGAAGTCGCCATGCAGTACAACGACAGCTATACAGAAAACGTGCTGGTGTTCGCCAACAACATTCGCAACATCGACGGCGGCACGCATCTGTCCGGCTTCCGCACCGCGTTGACGCGGACGATGAACTTTTACGCCAAGGCCAACAACCTCCTCAAGGAGGGCCAAGGCACGACCGGCGACGATCTGCGCGAAGGCCTGACCGCCGTGGTCGCCGTGAAGCTGCCCAACCCGCACTTCGAGGCCCAGACGAAAGTCCGGCTCACGAACCCCGAAGTCGACAGTTTCGTCCAGACCGTGGTCAACGAGCAGCTTTCGCACTATCTCGAGGAACATCCGTCGGACGCCAAGCGAATTCTGAACAAGGCGATCCAGGCCGCTGCAGCCCGGGAAGCCGCCAGAAAGGCCCGGGAACTCACACGGCGCAAGGGCGCCCTCGGCAGCGCCAACCTGCCCGGCAAGCTCTGGGACTGCTCCAGCAAGGAACGCATGGCGACCGAGATCTTCATTGTCGAGGGCGATTCGGCAGGCGGGTCCGCCAAGGGCGGCCGCGATCGCAACATCCAGGCCATCCTCCCGCTCAGGGGCAAGATCCTCAACGTGGAAAAAGCCCGCATTGAGAAGATGCTCGCGCACGAGGAGATCCGCACGCTCATCAGCTCGTTCGGCACCGGCATCGGCACGGATGAGTTCGACGTGGAGAAGTGCCGCTACGGAAAGATCATCCTCATGACCGATGCCGACGTCGACGGTGCGCACATCCGCACTCTGCTGCTGACGTTCCTGTTCCGGCAGATGCCGCTGCTGTTCGACAAGCGAATGGTCTACATCGCGCAGCCTCCGTTATACGAGGTCAAGACCAAGGGCCGCAAGACCTCTGAGTACGTCCTGACCGAGCAGGAGATGAAACGCCGGATGGTCAGCCGCGGACTGGACGGCACGCGCCTGTTCGTCCGCGACGACCTGGAGAAGTGCAAGGGCAAGAAGGCCGACAAGATTCCGGCCCGCGAGATCCCGGCCGCCAAGCTCGACGAGCTGGTCAAGGCGCTGTCGGACGTCGAGCGGATCATCGGCGTGCTGACCCGTCGGGGCATTCGATTCGCGGAGTTCATCTCCGACCACTACGACGGCACGAGCCTGCCTCACTACATGATCCACCGCCAGGGCCAGGAGAAGCCGGACTTCTTCAAGGACGTGGCCGAATACGACAAGCGGCTGGAGGAGCTCGGCGCCAAGAACGGCAAGAACGGGGACCCCGAAGGCAACGGCAAGAACGGCAACGGCGACAAGCACGGCGACGAACCGACCGCGGTCGGCGAGGAGCTGCACGAGGTCGTTCGCATCGAGCAGATCGCCAAGAAGCTCAAGACCGATTTCGGCCTGGACCTGGGCGACTTCCTCTTGAAGGCTGAGAAGACCGATTCCGGCGAAGCGCTGCCGACGAAGTTCTTCATCGTCCACGGCGACGAGAGCCACGAGATCGCGTCGCTGGGCGACATCTGCCCCAAGATTCGCGAGATCGGCAGCAAGGGCATCGAGATCAAGCGATTCAAAGGCCTGGGCGAGATGAACGCCGAGCAACTCTGGGAGACGACGATGAACCCTGCGACGCGCACGCTGCTGCAGGTCAAGCTCGACGACGCGGGCGAGGCGGACCGCCTCTTCAGCGTTCTGATGGGCGACGACGTCGAGGGCCGACGCAAATACATCCAGGAACACGCGCTGGAGGTGCAGAACCTCGACGTGTGACAGTGCGACGACGGAAAAGGCAGGAGGCCGACGCTTGGGGTCGGCCTCCTGTATTTCGCGCCCGGATGCGGACGTCTATCTGCTTGAAGGAACGGAGATCGCGGACCCTGTGGTTCTGGAAGCCGCCTCGGGACCTGGGCTGGTCCAGGACTTGAACGTTCGGACCTTGGCCACGAACTGTTCCTGCGTCAGTTGACCCTTGGCCAGCGCGTCCACATCCGCCTTGTTCGTCTGGAGGATCAGTACGTTCGCCAGGTCGCTGGAATCCGGCGTGGGAAGAACCGGCCGGGTTTGCATGAACGGGTCGCCGTAAGGACTCATCGAACCGACGATCAGCTCTGGGCCTCCTGTCTGACCGATCCGCGTGCCGATCACGATGCTCAGGACGTCCTGGGCCCCGCGGGTCCGCAGGTTGGCCGCGTGGCGAAGCGTTCCGATCAAGGCTGTTTTGAGGTTCTCCACCTTCCGCTCGTCGTACTGCGGGCCGGGCGCCCTGTCCGTCCGCTGCGCAGCCCCGCGAAGCTCGTTGGCTGTTTGGGTCCACAGGGGGTCCGCGCCGGCTTGCGGTTTCGCAGGCCCCGGATCGTTCCGCGGCGCGGCCAGAGGAAAACCGACGCGCAGGAAGAAGACGGCGCCGTAGCCGTCGAGATAGAGCGCCTGCGTGTGGATCCAATGCTCTGAGATCTCGATCCCGGAGACGTCGACCGGGACGTTGCGGCCGAGTTCATTTGCCGCCACGTGCTCGGCCCAAACGCTCGCTTTGTCGAAGATCCGGCACATGATCGCCAGGTCCTGGCCGATCTCTTCGATGCCCTCGGGGGCCAGGCCCGGACCGGGAACGACGAACACCGTCCGCAGGAGCCTGTCCCGTTGATTCATGCCGACCGCCGCGGCTTGGAGCGCCGCGAGGGGATCTTGTTGCTCGTCCTGGGGCGCCAGCATGGCGTTCATCGGCGTTGAGTCGTCCGAGATCGCCGCCCCGCCGAAACCGCCCGCTGCCGCCAGCAGGAGAAGCGCTGTGGGAATGAATGCCGTCATATGCCGTCTCCTATTGAGAAGTTCCGTTCTCTCTTCAGTACGTGATGACCTGCACCTGTTTCTCGAACTGGTCCTGATTGAGCTGGCCCCTGGCGCAGGCGTCGACGTCGGCTTTTGTCGCGCGAAGCGTCATGACGCTCCTGCCGGCACGAGGGACGCCGGCGGTCGGAAGAACGATCGGGCCGCGTCGGCCTCGTTCCGGACCGGCGCTGGCGCCGGTCGAGCCCTGGACGACGATGACCACCGACTCGCCGGGCTCCAGACCGCGGATGTTGGACGCGTACTTCATCGTCGCGATCAGGGACTTGCGAAAGCCGTCCACCTTGGCCTGGCTGTATTGCTGGCCGGCGGGTTCCGCGCGCCCACCCCGTCCCGGCGCGTTCGATTCCAGCAGGGAACGCCTCGTCTGCGCCCACACCGGGTCTTCCTGCGCCTGTTCGTTCTGCTCGGCGGGCTCGTCTGCCGGCGGCAGCAGGGGGAAGTCCACCCTGATGAAGAACGTCGCGCCGTAGCCGCCGATATAGAAGGATTTGGGCCGGCCCGCGACGGGGAACAGCGCCCGCGGCGCGGCGTCCGAGGAGGCGTACATGCCCACGAACGCCTCTCGCCATCGCCAGCCGGTCTGGCTGACGCCGTAGGGGATCAGGACGTTCTTCTCGATGATCCTCGACAGGATGGCGAGGTCTTCGATGATCCGGGCCGTCGCGGCCGCGTCGGTCTCCTTGTTCGGAAT
>JAAYVJ010000055.1 GCA_012517265.1 Planctomycetota bacterium
CTGCTCTTCGGCGAAGACCACCAGCCCATCGCTGTCTGCGCCGCGGGCGCACTGGCCGGCGACGTCGTTGGTGCTGGCCGTTCTCTCGTACACGAGCACCGACCTGCCGATTCTCTTGGTCTTGAGGTTGGCCCGGATCAGGTCCGGGTCCAAGCGATCGTCAACTGACATGGTGAAACGTCCCTCGTGAAGCGTGAAACGTGAAGCGGAAAAAGCGATGCTTGACGGACGCTTCACGCTCGACGTTTCGCGTACGACGCTCTATCGATCCAGCCCGATGTCCACCGCGGCCGCGGAGTGCGTGATCGCGCCGATGGCGATGCGGTCCACGCCGCAGTGGGCGATCTCGGAGACATTGTTCAACGTGATGTTGCCCGAGGCCTCCAGCAGGGGGCCTTTCCCCTTGCCGCACATTGTGTCGCGCATTTCGACCGCGTGCTTGAGCTGCCACTGGCCCATGTTGTCCAGCAGGACGATGTCGATGCCGGGGATCTTCAGCACGTAGTTCAACTGGTTGTCGACATGATCCACTTCGACAGCGATGAACTGGAGATTCTTGACCTTCCTGGCCTCTTCGACCAGCTTTCGGATCCGGGCAGGGAAGTTCTTTCCCAGCTCGGCCATGTGGTTGTCCTTGATGAGGACGCCGTCGTAGAGACCCATGCGGTGGTTGAACCCGCCGCCGCAGCGCACGGCGTATTTCTCGAGCAGCCGCCAGCCGGGCAAGGTCTTTCGCGTGTCGTAGATCTTGGCCTTGGTGCCCTTGATCGCGCGGACGTAGCGGCTCGTCGTGGTCGCGATGCCGCTGAGCCGCTGGAGGAAGTTGAGCATCACACGTTCGACGCTGAGCATGGAGCGCAGGGGGCCGCGGATCGTCGCCAGCTTGCTGCCCACGTGGGCCGACTGCCCGTCGCGGACATGCGCGGTTATCGTCAGGCGTTCGTCGTATTGCCGCAGGATTTCCTCGATCACGGGCAGACCCGCAACGACGATCTCCTCGCGGGAGACGATCCGGGCCTCGGCCAACGTTCCGTCCTTGAACAACAGATTGGTGGTCACGTCGCCGCCGCCGAGGTCCTCTTCCATGGCCATGCGGATCAGCGGCCGCACCTTGTTGATATCCAGTTTCTTCATCTACAGATTCCAGCTACAGAAACGACTGCAGTTCTTCTCTGCTGTCTTTCGGGCCACAGAGAACACAGAGGGCACAGAGAGAAGGCTTGCGAGCGGCCGCTTCGTCTTTTCGGTTTCTCTGTGTTCTCTGTGACCTCTGTGGCGGATTCCCCCGGGGAAATCCCGCAAACGGCCACATCAGAGCTTCTCCTGTCGCCGGCCGCGGGTCTTGCGGGCGACGTCTTTCTTCGTCTTGCTGGTGACGATCAGCTCGGGAAGCTCGTTCAACTGGCGCAACTGATCCCGCAAGGCGGCGGCCCGCTCGAAGTCGAGCGCTTCGGCGGCCTCGAACATCTCCCGTTCGATCTGGCCGGCCATCTCGACCTTGTCGTACTCGGAGTCGCCCAGTTGAATCGCCTCCTGGGCGATCTTCCTCGCCTTGATCTGCTCGGTGAGGCTCTTGCGAATCTCCTTGCGTATTGTCTCAGGCGTGATTCCATGCTCCTGGTTGTACGCGAGCTGAATTGTACGACGGCGATTCGTTTCGTCAATGGCTTTCTGCATCGACTCGGTGACCGTGTCGGCGTAGAGGAAGACCGTCGCGTTGACGTTTCTGGCGGTCCGGCCGATCGTCTGGATCAGCGAGGTCTGGCTCCGCAGGAAGCCCTCCTTGTCGGCGTCCAGGATCGCCACGCACGAGACTTCGGGCAGGTCCAGGCCTTCGCGGAGGAGGTTGACGCCGATCAACACGTCGAACTCGCCCAGCCGCAGATCTCGGAGGATCTCGATCCGTTCGAGCGTCTCGACCTCGCTGTGCAGGTACCGGCAGCGGAAGCCCTGCTTGGTGATGTAGTCCGAGAGCTGCTCGGCCATCCGCTTGGTCAGCGTGGTCACCAGGACCCGCTCCTGGACTTCGACCCGCCGGGCGATCTCGTCGAGCAGGTGTTGCACCTGATTGGAGGCGGGAAAGATGAAGATCTCCGGGTCCAGCAGGCCCGTCGGCCGGATGATCTGCTCGACCACCTCGTTGTCGCACTTGCCCATCTCGTAGGGCGCCGGCGTGGCCGAAACGAAGATCACCTGGTTCCAGCTCTCCTGGAACTCCTCGAATCGCAGCGGCCGGTTGTCCATCGCGCTGGGCAGCCGGAAGCCGTGTTCCACGAGCACCTCCTTGCGATTGTGGTCGCCCGCCCACATCGCCCGCAGTTGGGGGATCGTCACGTGCGACTCGTCGATGATCAGGAGGAAATCCTTGGGGAAGTAGTCGACCAGCGTGTACGGCCTGGCGCCCGCGGGCAGGCCCGCCAGGTGCCGGGCGTAGTTCTCGATCCCGCTGCAATAGCCGACCTCCGCGATCATCTCCAGGTCGTACATGGTCCGGGCCTGGAGCCTCTGGGCCTCCAGCAGTTTGCCCTCGCCGCGAAGCTGCTGGAGACGCTGCTCGAGTTCGGCCCGGATGCTCTCGACCGCCGGCTCGATCCGCTCGGAGGGCATGATGTAGTGCTGGGCGGGGTAGATGAACACCTGTTGTTCCCGGGCCAGGATCTGGCCGGAGACAGGATTGATGTAGCAAATCCGCTCGACGGTGTCGCCGAAGAACTCGATACGAATGCCGAACGATTCGTAGGACGGGTACAGCTCGACGACGTCGCCGCGGACGCGGAAGGTGCTTCGCTGGAAGTCGAGGTCGTTGCGGGCGTACTGCATGTCGGCCAGGCGGCCGAGCAGGGCGTTTCGATCCTGCATTTCGCCGGCTCGGACCGCGACGACGCTCGCCTTGTAGTCCTCCGGCGAACCCAGGCCGAAGATGCACGAGACCGAGGCCACGACGACGCAGTCTCTTCGCGAAGACAGGCTCGTCGTCGCCGAGAGCCGCAGACGGTCGAGGTCCGCGTTCCGCGATGCGTCCTTCTCGATGTAGATGTCCCTGGCGGGGATGTACGCTTCGGGCTGGTAGTAGTCGTAATAGCTGACGAAGTACTCGACTGCGTTCTGCGGAAACAGCTCCTTGAACTCCTCGTAGAGCTGGGCCGCCAGCGTCTTGTTGTGCGAGATGACCAGGACCGGCCGGTCGAACTGGGCGATGACGTTGGCCATGGTGAAGGTCTTGCCGCTGCCGGTGACGCCCATGAGGGTCTGGTACCGCTTGCCTTCCCGGAGGCCTTGCACGAGCCTGTCAATCGCCTGGGGCTGGTCGCCCGATGGCTGAAACTGGTTGTTCAGCTTGTAGATACCCACTCGGACATCGTACCGCGGCCAGCCGGCCGAATCAAGCGGTGCCTGTCTGTCATCCGGGCCGGCCCGGTATTCCGCCTGCACGGCGTCAACGCCTGCCGACCGGCAACGGCGGCCCGGCCGGCCGTACCCCGCTTGCCATGGTGCATGGTCAAAGTGACGTAGATCCACGTCATCTGTCAACACAACTCGCACGGCTGGTCTTCTGATTGTCGCCCAATTGTCCCAGGACGACGATGAGCGATATCTCCATGCGGACGGTAACATGCTGTTGCGGACTGAAAGTACCCTTTTTCCTGCCTGGCGGTTATGGGTACACTGTGCAGATATCAGGTCCCTCAGGTTCTTTCGAAGGGTATGAACTATGGAAAAGGAAAGACGCAGAAAAGGGAACACGTGCCGTACTGCCGAGCGGGGAGCCTCACGTCGTGCGTTTCTGGGAGGAGTTGCCGCCGGGGCCCTTTGCAGCATTGTGCCACGGCATGTCCTGGGGGGAAATGGTCAAGTCGTTCCCAGTGAGAAGACCACTCTGGCCTGTATCGGAATGGGCGGACAGGGTCACGTGGACCTCTTCAACCTTTTGCCGCTCGCCGAAGTGCAGGTGACGTCGGTCTGCGACGTCAATCGCGAAGGGCCGGGGTACATCTCGTGGGACTGGATGGAGGGGAAGGAAGCCAAAGTCGGAGGACGTGAGCCGGCCCGCCGTCTGGTGGACGAACACTACACCCGGACCAAAGGGGCAGCTCAGTACCGCAGTTGCCGGGCTTATGCCGACTACCGCGACTTGCTGAACCGGGAAGACGTGGATGCCGTGGTGGTCGCCACGCCGGATCATACCCATGCGGTGATTGTCATGGAGGCGTTGAAACGCCGTAAGCACGTCTATTGCGAGAAGCCCTTGGCCTATACCGTCCGCGAGGCGCGGATGCTGACCGAGGCTGCGCGCCGTGCAGGCGTGGCCACCCAACTGGGCAACCAGGGACAGGCGACCGAACAGGCCCGTCTGACCCAGGAGATCATCATGGACGGGGCGATTGGTCCCGTGCGGAAGGTCTATGTCAATCTGGGGGTGAGGTTCTGGGATGCCCCGGCCTCGGGCCATCGTCCCGCGGATACGCCCCCGGTCCCGGAAGGGCTGGACTGGGATCTCTGGCTGGGCCCCGCTCCGGAACGTCCCTATCACCCGGCGTACCATCCCTGGCGCTGGCGGGATTGGGGAGATTTCGGCACCGGTCCCTTGGGCGACATGGGCTGCCATATCCTCTCAACCGTGTTCAAGGCGCTCAAACTCCGCCATCCGATCAGCGTCGAGGCCGAGTGTACGGAGATCGGTCCCGAGGTGTACCCCCGCCGCTTCAAGGTGGAATACGCGTTTCCCGCACGGGGCGACATGCCGCCGGTGACGCTGATCTGGTGCGATGAGGGATATACGCCGCCTGTTCCTCCCGAGCTGGAGCCCGGACGACGCCTGGGATCTCCGCTCTATATCGGCGACAACGGAACCCTGATGGACTACCTGTTGATTCCCGAGTCCAGACGGAAGGCCTACGGCGAGCCGCCGAAGGTGCTGCCTCGCTCTCGCGGGCAGTATCAGGAGTGGATCGACGCTTGTCGCGGGGGCGCCCCGGCCGGCTCGGACTTCGTATCCCACAGCGGCCTGCTGACCGAAACGCCGTTGCTGGGCAATATTGCCATGCGCACCGGCAAGAAGCTGCAATGGGACGGCCCCAACCTGAGAATCACGAACGACGAAGGGGCCAACCAGTATCTGCACCGCACATACCGCCAAGGCTGGACACTATAGGCGCAGCTCGTCTCGATAGGGGGGGCCATACCGAACTCCATACTCCCGTGTTGAGTTTCGCATGGTAATGCGCCGCTTCTGATCTCGAACGGTCCACACACTGGCATGACTGTGGAGCGAGGCAGACTCGTCCTCGAACACCTTCCCGGCCTGGGCATCCGCGAGCGAGCCGGCTGCGACGGAAGACAGTCGGACCCGTCTGAAGCGGAACTCCGAACGAAGACCATCGAACCCACCTGGGCACTGCGGATCACTGCCTGCTGTTCGCTTGTTGCGATCGGCCGTGCGATCGGGCGTTCTCAGGACGGGTGTTCCGGGTACAGGATGGCTGCGAGGAGCGCCTTGCCGTACTTGTCCCAAAGGACGTCCTCGCTGTCCTTGGAGGCCTCGCCGGGCAGTTCGAGCGTGATCGTCGCGATGCCCAGCGTCTCGCCGGTGTAGGAGCCGAGCGAGCCGGGCCTGGCGCCGATCTTCTTGACCGGCAGGTCGCAATACTGGGCCATGCGGGTGGCCAGGGCGCGACCCGGGCCGTCATAGTCGATGCAGGTCAGCGGCTGGTGGATGCTCACGATCCGGCTCGGGCTGTAATCTTTGATCAGATTCTGCAGCGCCCGCGATTCCGGTTCTGACAGGGGGCGCAGACCGTTGGTTTCGTCGTTCACGCGGTTGGCGGTTTCGAAGTTGCGATTGAGATCGACACGGCGGACGTTTTCCCGCGTGTTGGCGGCCAGCCCGTCCGGGTTGGCGACGGGATAGAACACGACCCGACGGCCCTCCAGCAGATCGCGGTTGTGCCGCAGGTGGTCGATCAGGCGGTTGACCAA
>JAAYVJ010000447.1 GCA_012517265.1 Planctomycetota bacterium
TTGGCTTGGGACAACATCTTGCGAAATGCCGGCTCCGTCGCGATGGACGAGTTCGATCTGGTCTTCGCGATCCCTGAGCCCAACGCCGTCGTCGCGGAGCCCGCCGGACGC
This sequence comes from Planctomycetota bacterium, assembly GCA_012517265.1. Classification (GTDB taxonomy): domain Bacteria; phylum Planctomycetota; class Phycisphaerae; order Sedimentisphaerales; family Anaerobacaceae; genus PLanc-01. The sequence goes on from JAAYVJ010000447.1 coordinate 112, forward strand.
GATCCGAACGGGCCGGCCGGCCTGGTCGCCAAGGCGCTGGCGGCCGGGATACAAGTGACGCCCGCCGCCTCGGTGTCGCGATACGACCCCAGTCGGGACCGCAACAACCTGGACTCCATCATCGACGGCGTCACGGACAATTCCTGCAACGGCCACAGACCCTATTCCACATACGTTGTGGACGCCGTGGAACCGTCCCAGGTGGATTGGTACGAGCTGAGTTTCTCCGAGCCCGTCCGCTTCGAATCGCTCACCTTCTACGAAGGCGACATCGTCTGGAACAAGCTCAACACGTACTACCGTCAGGACGAGCCGCTCGGCGGCTACTTCGAAGACCTGACGGTTCAGATCCGCCGCAATGGTGAATACCGCGAGCCGGTCGACCTGCGGCAACTCGCGGACCTGGACCCCTTCCAGATGTATCAGGCGATTGGCTTCCGTTTCGCGCCGACGGTCGGCGATGCGATCCGCATCCTCGGCACCCCCGGCGGCTTGAAACGGTTCACCACGATACTTGAATTAGAAGTCGAAGGTGATCTTTGTGAGGACTCCGATGCAGCAATCATCGACGTCACCAACCAAAGATGACAAGGAAGTCGGGCAGACGATTGATCTGGGCAAGATTCGAAGGGCGATTCTGTCGGAACGGCCGGGGCGCATAGGCTTCACGCGATTCATCCATCTGGCGTTCCATCCGCCGTATCGCCGAAGCGCCGGGACTGCGGAGAGCTGAGAGAAAAAACAACAGGAGCAGGGACAAGGCATGAGCCCACCGCTCCGCGCGGACTCCTCGATCCGCGTCCGTCAGTGTGAATCCGCGTCCGGCCGGGGTTACTTCTTCGCCGCGGCCTTCTCGGCCTTCTCGCCCTTGAGCTCGTTGAGGATCTCCTGGGCTCTGGCCGGGTCCTTCGGCGGCCACTCGCCTGTGGCCTGAAGCTCTTTGAGCCGCTCGATGACCTTGGCGCTGACGATCGTCCGGCACCGCGGGAACTTGTTGCAGCCGAGGAACGGGCCCCGCTTGCTCTGGCGGATGACCAGCTCGCCGCTCTTGCACTTGTGGCACTTGATCCCGGTCGACTCGGCCGGGGGCTTCGGCGGAAGCGGATTGCCCTGCTTGTCCAAACGGAGGGTCGTCTTGCACTCCGGATAGTCGCTGCACCCCAGGAACGTCCCAAACCGGCCGCTCTTGCGGACCATGGGCTTGCCGCACTTGGGGCACTTGTGCTCGCTGACCTCGTCCTGCATCATCTTGCCTTCCTTGTCGCAGGGACAGGCGAACTTGCAGTCGGGGTAGCCCGAGCAGCTCAGGAACTTGCCGTTCTTGCCGAACTTGTACAAAAGCTGCTTTCCGCAATCGGGGCAGGTGTACTCGCTCGGCGTCGACTCGGCCTTGGCATGTTTCATTTCCGCCGTCGCGGTTGCCAGGTTCGCCTTGAACGGGCCGTAGAATTCCTTCAGCACGCGCACCCAGTCCAGATGCTGCTCCTCGATCCGGTCGAGTTGCTCCTCCATCTGCCGGGTGAAGGCGATGTCCATGATCTGCGGGAAGAACTCGTTGAGCTTGTCCGTCACCACCTCGCCCAGATCGGTGGAGTAGAACTTGCGGTCCTTCTGCTCGACGTAGCCGCGGTCCTGGATCGTGCTGATGATCGGCGCGTACGTGCTCGGCCGGCCGATGCCCTCTTTCTCCAGGGCCTTCACCAGCGACGCTTCCGTGTACCGGGCCGGCGGCTTGGTGAAATGCTGTTCCGGCCGGATGTCCACCGTCGCCACGGCCTGGCCCACCTGCGTGGCGGGAAGCTGCTGCTCGCTGGAGGACGTCTGCCAGACCCTGCTGTACCCGTCGAAGACGAGGCTGCGACCGCCGGCCTTGTACAGGGCGACGCCCGCGCTGGTCGGCGCGCTGATGCTCAGGGTCGTGACGTTCCACCGGGCCGGCTCCATCTGGCAGGCGACGAAGCGACGCCAGACCAGATCGTAGAGCTTGTACTGTTCGTCGCTCAGGTGCTGGCGAATCTCCTGCGGCGTCAGGTCGACGTCGGTGGGGCGGATCGACTCGTGGGCCGCCTGGGCGGACTTCTTGTCCGCGTAGAAGTTCGGCTTCTCGGGCAGATAGTTGGGCCCGAAATGGCTCTGGATGTGGGCGCGGACCTCGTGGAGCGCCTCGGGCGAGATGTACGTGCTGTCGGTTCGCATGTACGTGATCAGGCCAAGCGAACCCATCGAGCCCAGGTCGATGCCTTCGTAAAGCTGCTGCGCGACCGCCATCGTCCGCTTGGCGGTGAAGCCCAGGCGGTTCGCGGCCGCCTGCTGAAGCGTCGAAGTGATAAACGGCGGAGACGCCTTCGACGCCGACTCCTTCGTTTCAATGTCCGCGATCGTGAACTTCGCGTGCGCCAGCTCCTGGAAGACCTTCTGCGCCTCTTGCTCGTTGGAGGCGGTGAACTTGGCGTCGCCGATCTTGTGCAACTCGGCCTTGAACGCGTTGTGCCGCGCCAGCCACTCGCTCTGCTGCTCGATGGTCGGGCCCTTGCCGTCGGCGCCCTTGGCCGTGATGAAATCGAGCCAGGCCTGCTGATACCGGCTGTCGAGGTCGGTGGTGAACACCGCCGGGATCAGCCAGTACTCCTCCGGCTTGAACGCGCGGATCTCGCGCTCGCGCTCGACGATGATCTTGACGGCGACGGATTGCACGCGTCCGGCGGACAGGCCTCGCGTCACTTTCTTCCACAGCAGGGGGCTGATCTCATAGCCCACGATGCGGTCGAGCACCCGGCGGGCCTGCTGGGCCATCACCTTGTCGGTGTTGATCCGGCCCGGCTCGGCGAACGCCTCCTTGATCGCGGTCTTCGTGATCGCGTTGAAGATCACGCGGTACGTGCGGTCCTCGGGAACGCCCAGGATCTCCGCGAGGTGCCAGGCGATCGCCTCGCCCTCGCGGTCAAGATCTGTCGCCAGGTAGAGCTTGTCGCACTTCTTGGCGGCGGCCTTGAGCTGCGTGACCACGCGCTTTTTGCCCGGCATGATGTCGTAGGTGGGCTCGAAGTCCTTCTCGATGTCCACGTTGAGCCCCTTGGAGGGCAGATCGCGGACATGGCCCATCGAGGCCTGAACTTCATATTCCGGGCCGAGATAGCGATTGATCGTCTTGGCCTTGGCCGGCGACTCGACGATGACCAGCGACTTGTGGGAATTCGATTTTGCCATCAGCCTGTTTCCTGCGCAGCCGGACAAATCCTCGCCTGTGCTGCCGTGAAGCGTCGTTTTTTGCCCCCGAACGATGTTTCATTACTGAGGCCGATGCGTTTCTGTTCGGACCCACAGGGGCGATTGCCGTTCCTATCGGTTATTCCGCCGACGACGTTTAGATGTGGACAGATACTGACGCCGGCCGGGTCTGTCAATACTCTTGCCGATCGATATTTGCGGGTCGGTCGGAGAATTTCCGGAAAAGCGCGTTACATGCGCCGCGCGTTCCGGCACTCCTGTGTAGTGATGCAACCGAGTCCCCGGAAAACGGAGTGGGGGGTTCGATCTTGCCGCCGCACAAGCGCGATGGAGAGTGTAGGTGACCGGCCGGGGGGTTGGCCGATAACGTCGTCGCTGGGCAGTCTGGGATCGCCGTTGCGGACGGCAAATGCCTATAGAGGCCGGGGTTCCCTGACTTCACATCCTCTCTCTCCGAGCCCCGGCCCGCCCTTTTCGCGACCGGTCCGCGGTGCGAACAACCCGCCGGCCCGACTCGTAATAGATATGGTTGCACACAAAGGCTGAGGTTACGAAACTGTCCTCCTTCCTCCTGCCTCAGCCTTTTTTCATGCGCTCTCACATCAGCGCGGTGCTGAAGTATCGCTCCGCGCGATCCGGCAGGACGGTCGTGATGTTGCCCTGGACTCGCTCGGCCAGGCGCCGGGCCGCCCAGACGTTCGCGCCGGAACTGATGCCGACCAGCAGACCCAGATCCCGGTTCAGCCGCCGGGTGGTCTCGATCGCATCCTCGTCCGAAACCTCGATGACCTCGTCGATCATGGCCACGTCGAGCACGTCGGGGATGAAGCCGTCGCCGATGCCCTGGATCTGGTGCAGGCCTGGCTCGTGCCCCAGCAGGGCAGAGCGATTCTCCGGCTCGACCGCGACGATCCGGACATTCTTGTTCTGTTCTTTGAGGTACTTGCCGACGCCCTGAAGCGTTCCGCCGCTGCCGACCCCGGCGACGAAGCAGGCGACTTGGCCGCCGATCTGACGCCACAGCTCGCGGGCGGTGTGCTCGTAGTGCACCTGCGGATTGGCGGGATTCTTGAACTGCTGCGGCACGAACACCCGCTCATCCTCCGCGGCCATCTCCTCGACCCGTCGGACCGCGCCGCCGATCCCTTCCTCGTCCGGGACCAGGACCAGCTCCGCCCCCAGCCCGCGGATGAGCTTCTTCCGCTCCTCACTCATTCCCTCCGGCATGACGATCCGCACGCGGTGGCCCATGAGCCGGCCGACCAGCGCAAGCCCGATGCCGGTGTTGCCGCTGGTGGGCTCGCAGATGACGGCGCCCGGCTTGAGGACGCCCGACTGCCGGCCCGCCTCCAGCATGGACATCGCGATGCGGTCCTTGATGCTGCCGCCGGGGTTGAGGAATTCGGCCTTGGCGAAGACCCTCTCGCCGCGGAGCTGAATCAACGGCGTATTGCCGATCAGGTTGAGAATATTGTCCGTCAGCATAGACTTCCTTTATGAGCGGTTCCTGTTTCGCACAGAGAGTCTTTCGGCTCCCGGGCCTCGTCTCTCAAGAAAGACCGCATTATAGCGACGGCCGGACAAAATGGGAAAGCCCCCGTCGCCGCCGGGCCCGGCCACCACGCCGGTGTGGCACAAGAGATTGGGCTCAAGAGAGGGGAACAACACAATCTCTGGGAGTCAAGGCCGCGGCTGATTCACTCCACGAGAGCCCCTCAAGTCGTGTCATGCAGGAATTAACCGATTTTCGTGAAGAATTTCGCTTGCCTAAAATGAACAGGGGGTGGTATAGTTGTGTAAGCTTGTAGTTCAGCTTGAGTCCTGAATAGGTTTTGCACTATAACAGGGCTGGGGTTATCTCGCTTTTCCTCTCCCTCCGCTCCTCAGCCCTGTTTTTCTTTGCGCGCACGGAGGGCCACAGGGTTCTTTTGCACAAGAAA
>JAAYVJ010000448.1 GCA_012517265.1 Planctomycetota bacterium
CAGCCACGGCAGCCCGATCACACTCACCCCAACCGTCCAGCGGACGATTTCACGCACGCCACGCGACCATACAGCAATCACGACTTCACCCTTTCATAAGTCGCCCGAAGTGAGAGTATAGCCGTCACAACGCCGGTCGAACAGGGATTTGCCCTGTCCGGCCGCCACAGCTCCCACAGAACCGGGCCGCACACAGCGAATCCACGCGCGCCGGGAGGCGTTTGACTTGCCCCGCCGAGGGTCCCTCCGCATAATAGAGGGACTTGAGTGGCGGCCTTGGAGCCGCTCCGTCCGGCGAGGTCCATGGAACATGAAGAAAGGGGCACCCAATGAATCGGCAGAATGGCAGCACACAACCTTCCCGTCGTGAGTTCCTGCAACAGACGTCCGGAGTCCTGGCCGGGGCGGCCTTGGCCACTGCGATCAACACCCGGGCCCACGCCGGCGAGAACAACACGATCCAGGTCGCCTTGGTCGGTTGCGGCGGCCGAGGGACCGGGGCGGCGGTCAATGCCCTCTCGACCCAGGGCCCGACGAAGCTCGTCGCTGTCGCCGACGTGTTCCCCGACCGGATGCAGGCGAGCCTTGCGAGCCTCAAGGCCCAGTTCGCCGACAAGGTGGACGTCCCCCAGGACCGCCAGTTCCTCGGGATGGACGCGTACAAGAAGGCGATCGACTATATCGGACCCGGCAGCGTGGTGCTGCTGACAACCCCGCCGGCCTTCCGGCCCCTGCACGTCGAGTACGCGGTCGCCAAGGGCGTCAACATCTTCATGGAGAAGGCGTTCGCGGTCGACGCCCCCGGCATCCGGCGGGTCCTCAAGGCAGGCAAGGAAGCAGAGAAGAAGAACCTCAAGATCGCCGGCGGCCTGATGAGCCGGCACTCCAAGCCCCTGGAAGAAGCGGTGGATCAGCTCCACAAAGGCCTCATCGGCAACCTGATCACCTGTTGGGCCTACCGCGAGCACGGCGTCGTGCCCTTCTCAAACCAACGGCCCGGCGAGAGCGAACTGGCCCACCAGATCCGCAACTACCACTGCTTCACCTGGGCCAACGGCAGCTTCATCCTCGACTGGCTCATCCACAATCTCGACGTCTGCTGCTGGTGCAAAGACGCCTGGCCGGTCAGCGCCCAGGGCCAGGGCGGCCGCCAGACCCGCGTGAACCCCGACCAGCTCTTCGATCACTACGCGGTCGAGTACCACTTCCCCGACGGGACGCGACTGTTCGCCCAGGGCCGGCACATCGACAACTGCTGGGGCTTCTTCGGCGACATCATCCACGGAACCACCGGCTCGGCCGTCCTCGGCGAGGGCCAGCCCAATCCGCGGATCTTCAAGGGCTACAATCAGACGCCCGAAAACGTGATCTGGCAGTACAAGGGCAAGGCGACGGACCAGTACCAGGTCGAACACGACCTGCTCTTCGATGCGATCCGCAAGAACAAGCCCTACAACGAGACGGACCGGTCCTGCAAGGCCGCGATGGTCGGCATCCTGGGCCGCATGGCCGCCGAGTCCGGCCAGATGATCACCTGGGACGAGGCGATGGCCTCCAACCTGAACCTGACTCCCGGCATAGACAACTGGACCCTCGACACCCCGGCCCCCGTGACGCCGGACGACAAAGGCAACTACCCCGTCGCCATGCCGGGAACGACGAAGGTGCTGTAGAGGAGGTTGGGTCCAGTGCGTAACCAGAGGCATGCGCAGTGTGACAAATGAGGAGTTGAGATGACAGAAGACGCGGATGACGGATTGAATGCCGTCGTAGCTGAGTTCACTTGCCCGTCCGAGCAGGCAAACCAGCCCAACAATCCTGTCGAACAACTTACTGGAGCATTCAGAAAGGCTGGGCTGCGCTTTGCAGTTGATGAATACCGTATCTCTCGCGAAGAGATCCTTGTCCATCCCGATTGGAAGGACTGGCGAGAGTCACATCAAGGCGCGATCCCATCAGAAGTAGCCACATTTGTCTTCTTGTGTTCGGAACAGGACCAGCCCGCGTTCTGCCGCATCTTCGAGCAGTGGACGGAGGCGCAGGAGAGATCGATATGAGACGGGAACTTGTTGGCGTGTTGCTGGGTGTAATCGCGTTGGAGGGACTCGCTTTGGCAGGGGGATTTCCGGCGGTTTCGGAGAGCCGGCGGATCGAGATGCTCCAGTCCCCCGCCAGGCGGCCGGTGCGGATGGTGCTGGACACCGACACCTACAACGAGATCGACGATCAGTTCGCCGTGGTCTATGCTCTGATCTCGCCGGAGCTGAACGTGCAGGCGCTCTATGCGGCCCCCTTTCACAACGATCGATCGAGCGGGCCCGGCGACGGGATGGAGAAAAGCTACGAAGAGATCCTGCGACTCCTCGACAAGCTCGGCAAGTCGCCCGAGGGATTCGTCTTCAAAGGCAGCACGCATTGGATCAAGAGCCTCGACGAGCCCGAACGCTCCCCCGCCGCTCTCGATCTGATCGAACGGGCGAAAAAGAGCAGTTCCCAGGACCCGCTGTACGTCGCGGCGGTCGGCGCGATCAGCAACGTGGCCAACGCGATCCTGATCGAGCCCTCCATCATCCAGAACATCGTCGTGGTCTGGCTCGGCGGCAACGGGCACAACTGGCCGAGCCAGCGGGAATTCAACTACATGCAAGACCTCAAGGCCTCCCGCGTCATCTTCGACAGCGGCGTGCCGCTGGTGCAACTGCCCTGCACGCCGGTGGTGACGCACTTCGCGACGACGGTGCCCGAGATGGAGCGATACGTCGGCGGCCGGGGTCCGATCGGCGACTACCTGCTGACGATCTTCAAAGACTATCACAAGGACCAGTTCGCCTGGTCCAAGGTCCTCTGGGACATGACCGCAGTCGCCTGGCTGGTCAATG
>JAAYVJ010000449.1 GCA_012517265.1 Planctomycetota bacterium
ACCTCGGCGCACGTGCTGGCTCCGGTGAATCCGCTGGGCAGAGCAGGCACCGTCTGAATCTCCTTCAGAACGCCGCCGGCGGCGTCATAATCGTATGCGGCAATCGTGCAGGCGAGTTCGTTGATGACGTAGGCGTGTCTGCCGTCGGGACCGAAGGCCAAGTGCCTCGGCCCGGCGCCGGGTTTGGCCTGCGCGAACGGGGGATCATTCGCGGCGATTTTTCCCGTCTGGCCGTCGAGCTTGTAGATCATGATCTTGTCGATCCCCAGATCGGCCACGAACAGGAAGCGGTCGTCGGGACTGAGGTTGACCGAGTGGGCGTGCGGCTCCTTCTGACGGGCGGGATTCACGCTGGAACCCTCGTGCTGCACGAAACCGGTGGGCTCAGCGAGTCTCCCGTCGGCTCCGATCGGAATCACCGAGGCGCTCCCGCTGCCGTAGTTGGCGACGAGCACATGCTTGCCCGCGTGATCGACATTGACGTGGCACGGGCCCGCCCCACCCGTTGAGGCATCGTTCAAGAGCGTCAGATCGCCCGTCGCAGCGTCGATGGCATACGCAAAGACACGTCCCCCCCCGCCGGCCTCGCTGACGGCGTAGAGGAACCTGCCGTTGGGGTGAATTTCGACGAACGAGGGATTCCTGGCTTCGGCGGCAAGCACGGGGCTCGACAGCACTCCTGTCTGGAGGTCGAGCGCGCTGCGGTAGATCCCCTTGCTGGCGTTGGCCCCGCCTCCCGTGTATGTCCCCACATAGAGCCGCAGCGAATCAGCCGAAGCGACGGAAAGCACCAAGAAAGAAAACGCCGTCCCGACAAGCACATTGCCGACCATTATCGAGATCTCCGCCAGAACAAACGACATATTATCGAACCAGAAAACGCAACAATACAGACATGTCGTGCGTCCATAGTATCGGGCGACATCCTCGCGTTCAAGAGGGTTCGCATTGACCCGGCAAGGGCCGACGGCTATAATGTTGGGGTAATGTTCACTTTTGGCCCGGCGGAGTGCTCAGACCGGCCCGAGGAGGATAAGGCGCGTGTTCAGGAATCACCGAGGTTCACTTCTGTCGATCGCGGTTCTACTATTGGCACAGGTCGCGGCGCAGGGCGACATCATCACTCCAGGCAGTTTCGTTCGAGGCGTGCCCAACGACAACGACTGGCCCGCCAACGAATCCCCCAACCTGGCGATCGACGACAACATCAATACGAAGTTCCTCCATTTCAAGGGAGAGAGCCAGCCGACGGGGTTGCAGGTCAGTCCCCTGGCAGGCGCCACTGTCGTCACCGAGCTGACGTTCACCACCGCCAACGACGCGCCGGAACGCGACCCGGTCGCTTTCGAGCTGTCCGGCTCGAACGTGAGCATCGACGGGCCGTACACGCTGATCGCCGGCGGAAACATCCCCGACTTCGCCCAGGCGACGGCCTGGCCTCGCTATACGAAGAACACGACGCCGGTCACGTTCGCCAACACGGCCGCTTATGCCCACTACCAACTCCTGTTCACGAAGGTCCGCAACGCCGCGGGCGCCAACAGCATGCAGATCGCGGAAGTGGAGTTCGTGGGCCTTCCGGCCGGGGTGGTGCCCCCTACGACGAAGCCGGGGAATGTGGATGAACCGGTCGAAGGCGGCACCCTGGTCATCAGCGAGTTCAAGGCGATCAACGAAACGGAGGATGCCACCGTCGTCCAGGGCAAGACGGTGTATCCCGATTGGATCGAGATCCAGAATCGCGGGACGACGACGGTCAATCTCGGCGGCTGGCACCTGACGGATGATCCGTGTGATCTGACGAAGTGGACGATGCCGGCCGTCCAGCTCGCATCCGGCGCCTTCTTCGTCGTCTATGCCTCGGGAATCCAAGAAGAAGATCATCCCGAGAACTGGCCCTACAAGGACTCGTCCGGCGTCTATCACGCCAACTTCACACTCGACGGCGACGGGGAGTATCTGGCCCTGGTCTCGCCCGATGGCGAAGTGGTGCACGAATACGGCTCGCGCACAGACGGCGACGGTTTCCCGCCACAGCGATTCGATTTTTCCTATGGCCTCTATGGGAATCAACCCCAGTACTTCATCGTCGCGACTCCGAACTTGATCAATATTCCGGGATTCCCCGAGATCTCCGCGCCCCCGGTCTTCTCCAAGGACGGCGGCACCTATTCGGGTTCCTTCTTTCTCGAACTGAGCTCGCCCAGCCCGACGGCCGACATCCGCTACACTCTGGACGGCCAGACGCCCACGACCGCATCGCTCAAGTACACGGCCCCGATCCCGATCTCCGGGACTCGAGAGATCCTGGCCCGGGCCTACGAACCCGGAAAGATGCCCAGCAAGGTGGTGAGCCGGACGTACGTGGCCTTGGCCAACGACGTCCTGAACTTCAGCTCCGATCTGCCCATCGTCATCGTCGACACCGGGCGCCAGGGAATCAGCACGACACTGAGCAAGGTGCAGGCGGTCGTCATCGACAGGGGCGACCAGGGACGGGCGAAGATCACCGACGCCGCCGCCTTCAGCAGCCGGGGAGGCCTCAAGATCCGCGGCAGAAGCACAGGGGGCCAGGCCAAGCCACAATACGGGTTCGAAGTCTGGGACGAGAACAACCGAGACCGGGACGTCGCGATTCTGGGCATGCCTGCCGATTCAGACTGGGTTCTGTACGCTCCGTATACGTATGATCGCGCCCTCATCAACAACGCCTTGATGTACGACCTGAGCAACCAGATCGGCCGATACGCGGTCCGCACGCAATTCGTCGAGATGTATCTGAACCGAGACGACGATCTCGTCGAAGCCAGCGATTACGTCGGTCTCTACATTTTCATGGAGAAGATCAAGCGCGGCGAGGATCGCGTGGCGGTCGAGAAGCTCGAACCCTGGGACAGCACCGAGCCGCGCATCTCCGGCGGGTATATGCTCAAGATCGACCAACCTGACCCTGGCGACAGCGGTTTTCGCACCGCCCGGGGGAACCCGACCTATGGGGACGGAACCATCTGTTACGTGGATCCCAAGCAGTCCGAGATCACCACAGCGCAGTCAACCTGGATCCGAACATATCTGAACGACTTCGAAACCGCTCTTTACGGCTCGAACTTCTCCGATCCGCAAACCGGCTACGCGAAGTACATCGACGTCGCATCCTGGGTCGATCACAACCTGCTCAACATGCTGGCCATGAACGTCGACGCCCTTCGTCTGAGCACGCACTTTCACAAAACCCGCGAGGGCAAGCTCGAAATGGGCCCCCTGTGGGACTTCGACCGCGCCCTGGACTCCGCCGACGGTCGCGACAACAACGCCCAGAGCTGGCACGGGACAGGAGACGGCACAGACTACCTCAACTACGTCTGGTGGAACCGGCTCTTCGAGGACTCGAACTTCTGGCAAAAGTACATCGATCGCTGGTTCATGCTTCGACAGGGCCCTTTCAGCACGGCCAGCCTCAATGCCACGATCGACAAGATGGCCGACGAGATCCGTGAGGCACAGGCCCGCAACTATGCGAAGTGGACGAACGCGGGGCCACGCTACGGCACTTTCCAGGGCGAAATCGACCATCTCAAACAATGGCTCCAGACCCGCTGCACGTGGGTCGACAGCCAGTTCGTCGCCCCGCCGCAAATCCTCCCAACCGGGGGACACACAGAGGCCGGCGTCACCGTGACCCTGATCAATCCGCGCACCACCGGCACGATGTACTATACGCTCGACGGCTCGGACCCGCGTCCGCCGGGAGTGACGCCGGGAACGGTCGAAACGGTGACTCTGGTGGCCGAGAATGCGGCCAAGCGCGTGCTGGTGCCGACCGGAGCAATCGCCGACGCATGGCGAACCGATCTGAACTTCGACGATTCGAGCTGGATCGCCGGCGCCGGCGGGGTCGGCTTCGAGACCCAGAGCGGCTACGAGCCGTATTTCACGATCGATCTGAACAGCCGGATGTACAGAATCAACGCGACCTGCTATATCCGCATCCCGTTCGCCATTGCGGGCAAAACGAATACGATCGATTCCCTGAAGCTCAGGGCGCGGTACGATGACGGCTTCGTTGCATATCTCAACGGCGTCGAAGTCGCTCGCGTCCTGTTCGACGGCGTGCTGACCTGGAACTCCGCCGCCTACAGCAATCACGATGATTTTGACGCGGTGGATTTCCAGGACATCGATATCTCCGCCCAGGCAGGCCTGCTCAAGCAGGGGCAAAACCTGCTGGCCATTCAGGCGATGAACTCTTCGAACGCAAGCTCCGACTTCCTCTTCTCGGTCGAACTGGTCGGCGGACGCACCTCGTTGCCCGGCGGCAATCAATTGTCCGACGCCGTGCACGTGTACACCGGCCCGTTCACGATCACCGAGAGCACCCAGGTCAAGGCCCGCGTCATGGTCGCGAGCAATCAGTACAGCCCGTGGAGCGGCTTGGCACAAACCGTCTTCACCATCGGGCCGGCGGCCGACAATCTGCGGATCAACGAGATCATGTACAATCCCGACCACGCTCCCGACGCCGAATATGTGGAGTTGCTCAACGTCGGCAACTCGCCTCTGACGCTGTACGACGCCGTTCGCGGCGTCGCATGGCGATTCACCGACAATCCGGAAGACCCGGCCATCGACGTGTTGTTCCCGGCCGATCCGCCGGTGACCGTCGCCCCCGGCGAGTGCCTCTTGCTCGTGAAGAACCTGACGGCGTTCAACGCCGCTTACAGCGTCCCCGACGGGGTTCAGATTCTCGAATGGGGCACCGGCAAGCTGGCCAACAGCGGCGATACGATCCAGCTCAGCATTCCGGGCGACGAGAGCTTCGACGGCAGACGATCGTGGACCGCCGCGGATCGCGTCGCATACGGCGACGGCTCGCATCCGGAGAACTTCCCGTCCGGCGCCGATCCTTGGCCAAGCCAGGCGGACGGCAAAGGCATGGCTCTGGTCCGCGTCGATCCCAAGGCCGATGGAAACGATCCCGCCAATTGGCGGGCGGCAACCCCATCGCCCGGCGTGGCGAAGTGACGGATTCCCGTAGGGGCAGGCCCGCGTGCCTGCCCTCCGGCGTCTGTCGAACGAGATCAGGGCAACCACAGGGGGTTGCCCCTACGTCGCAATCCGTTCATGCTTGTTTTTTGAGGGCCTTTTCGACCGTATCCAGAATGCCGTCGATGTCGTCCAGGGTGACGGCTTTGAACCATATCCGCTGAGGATAGAGAACCACATTGGGACCGAATTCGCACAGTCCCAGGCACAGGCTCTGAGAGACGCGGACCTCGCCCGGCGGGAAGTTGCGGGCCTTGGCCGCTTCCTTCAACCGCACCGCGATCTCCTTGCTGTTCCCGTCGGCGCAAGACTTCCTCGTTCCGCCGCGGTCGTTGACGCAGACGAAGACATGGCACTTGTACGGCGTAACCTGCGGCGACGACTCCAGTCTTTCCTGTTCCATGGGTTCTCCAATTCGGCAAAGCCCCGCTTCACTCAACTCGTGCGCTTCTTTTGATTCCGCCGCCGTTTTCTGGAAGAACCGCGACGTCCCCCCTGCTGCCTGGTTTGCTCGGGCGCCTTGATGACCAGGCCGATGGCCGGCGTCAGGTCGAGCTGCCCACCGGCCGGATGAATGTCGACGATCCGCACGCGCATGGTCTGGCCCAATCGCAGGATGGCCCCGGTGTGACGGCCCAGAAGGCATTGGTTCTGCTCGTCGAAATGCCACTGGTCCGGACCGAGGGCTTCGCGCGGGACGATGCCTTCCACGCCGTACTCCGGCAGGTGGACGGCCGCCCCGAAGCCGGTCAGACTCACGACGATCCCTTCCAGCTCATCGCCGATTCGATTCCGCATCAGGTGCAGGATGAGCGTCGTCTTGAGTTCCTGCTCGGCCTCCTCCGCAATCTGTTCGGTCTGGGAGATATGCTCGCCGATCTCGACCAGATCAGGGTAGGCGTATAACCGCCTCGCTCGCTCCAGATTCCCGGTGAGGTATTCCTGCAGGGCCCGATGGACCAGCAGATCCGCGTAGCGGCGGATCGGACTGGTGAAATGGCAGTACTTCGACGCAGCCAGAGCGTAGTGGCCGACGCTGGCCGGTGAGTACGTCGCCTTCTCCAGGCTGCGGAGAACCAGAATATTCACCGGCAGCGCGATCTTCCTGTTGCGGATTCCATCGAGCAATGACTGGATGTCCGAGCGCTGCGGCTTGCGGGAGAGGGTCACGCCCAGGAGCCGCAAGGTCTGGGAGAGCCGGCACAGGGCGTTGGCGTCGGGCTCGGGGTGGATTCGCCGCATGAACGGAATGCAGTACCGGTCCAACAGCGTCGCGACCGCGACGTTGGCCTCGATCATGAACATCTCGATGATCGTGTGCGGATAGCTCGTGTCTTCCGGCCGGAGACCGAGGACCTGCCCACTTTCGTCCATCACCAGTTCGTTCGCAAAGGTCTGCAACTGAAGCATGCCGGCCTGCCGCCTTCGCTCTTCGATGCTGCGGGCCAGGGCGTCCATCTCGTGGAGCAAGACAATGACGTCCTTTGAAAGACCGTCCGCATCGCCCTTGAGCGCCCGGTCGGCCTGCTGGTAGCTGAGCCGGGCCTTGGATTTGACGATCGTGTTGGCGAAGCGGGCGGACACGACCTGAGCGTCCTTGTTGTAGGTCAGGAAGACGCTCTTGGTGTAGCGGCGTTGGCCCGGCTGGAGCGAGCAGATGCCGTTGCTGAGCATCTCCGGGAGCATGGGCAGACACTGGCCCGGCAGGTAGACGCTGTTGCCTCGCAAACGCGCGGCTCGATCCAGGGCCGAGCCCTCCGGGACAAAATGACTGACGTCGGCGATGTGCACGCCGAGCACCCAGTTTCCCTCGGCGTCCCGCGTCAGGCTCACGGCGTCGTCGAAATCCTTCGCATCCGGCGGATCGATCGTGAGGATGAGCGTGCCGGCCAGATCCTGCCGGTCCCGCGTGTCGTACGGATTGAAGTTGGACTTGGCGTTGCTGGCCTCGACCAGACTGGAGGAATCGAAGGCGTCCGGCAGGCCGTGACGGCGAATGACCGCGGAGATCTCGGTGTCGAACCGGCCCGGCCGACCGAGAACCTCAGTGATCACGCCGCGAGCCGGCTGCGAACGGGTCGGGTAGGCGCGAATGTCGACCGAGACCTTATCCCCATGCCGCATCGCGCGGGCGTTGACGCCCTCGATCTGGATCGGGCGAAGGAAATCCCCCCCGTCGGGCTGAACCAGCCAGCCGGTGGGTTCCTGGCGAAGCGTGCCGACCGTCTTCTTGTGAGCCCGATCAAGAATTCGCACGATCTCGCCGGTGAAACGATCCTGATCCTTCTGCCGCTTGATCCTGGCGACCACGCGGTCTCCGGTCATGGCGCTGCCGGTGGCGTTGGCCGGGATGAACAGATCGCCCTCCGCGCCGGACTGCTCGGGCGTGATGAAGCCGTATCCGCGGGCGTTGGCCTTGAAGACGCCGGTGATCTCGTTGGACGTCGAAGGCAATCTGACGACGTTGCCCGAACCCACAATGATCCGCCCCTCTGCGGACAGCGAGTCGATCGCCTCGCGAAACGCCGCTTTGAGCTCGCCGCCAACGCCGAGTTCCTGCTCGAGGTGAACGAGCTTTCGCGGCGCGCTGTCCTTTTGCAGCAGGTGGAGAATGTGATTCTTTATGACTTCACGCATCGCATCATCATAGCACCGGTTCCTATCCGCGATAAACCACAAATCCGATCCTGCGTCCACTCCGTCGCCACCCTTCGAGGAGTGCCGATCACGCAGCGCGACAAACCGACTTCGTCATTGCAACCCGGCCGGGATTGTGGGAGGATGATTCTCATGGCTAGCACAATTCAAAAGAGACGAAGGCTGCGGGTCGTCGTTCCGGCGTTCCCCGCGTTCAATATCTACTCAAGCATCGCCCGCCGGACAACGGCGTTGGGCCCGGTCCGCGTCGCCACGGCGGTCAACGAGATGGCCGGCTGGGATGCGGAGGTCATCGACGAGAACAACCTAGGCCGATACGGTCCGAGGTCCAAATCCGGCGGAGCCGACCACGAGTTGATCCAGAGGGAGCGGCCCGCCGACGTCGTGGGCTTCTACGGGGGGCTCACCAGCACGGTCCCCCGGCTCTACGATCTGGCCAGGCAATACAAGCGAATGGGCGTGACGACCATCGCCGGCGGACAGCATTTCGCAGGCGAGAACATTCTCGAAGCCTTGACCTCCGGCATCGACTACGTCGTCCTGGGCGAGGGCGAAGAAACGATTGAGGAACTCTTGCATGCCCTCTCCGGCGACGACTCTCGAACGCCGGCCGCCGTCGCCGGGATCCGGGGAATCGCCTATCTGCAGGATGGGCAAGTCGTCTGCACGCCGCGGCGCGAACCTCTGACGGATTTCGACAAGTTCCCCTTCCCGGATTTCTCGCTGGTCCGCTACGCCAAGATCCGGGTCTATCCGGTCGAGAGAATCCGCGGCTGTCCGATGCATTGCGAGTTCTGCACGGTCAAGAGCACGCCGAGAGCCGCCTCGGCCCGGCGGCTGTTCGACAACATCCGCTACCTCGTGGAGACCCGCAACGCCAGCCGGTTCTTCGTCGTCGACGATCTGTTCGGCCAGCAGCGGGAAGATACGATCTGGCTGTGCCGGATGCTCAGGGAATACCAGGAGACCATCGGCCGGCAGTTCTCCATCACGGTCCAGATCCGGCTCGACAAAGCCAACGATCCAGAGCTCTTGGCCGCGATGCGCCAGGCCGGGATTCGACACGTCGCCATCGGCTTCGAGTCCCCGATCGACGAAGAACTCAAGGCCATGCACAAACACATCAACTCCGAGAAGATGCTCTCGCTCGTGAAGGTCTTCCGAAAGCACGGGTTCTGGGTGCACGGCATGTTCATTTTCGGGTATCCCGCCGGTCCGGGCAAGCAGTTCGCCATGCCGGTGAATGAACGGGTGAAACGCTTCCGGCGGTTCATCCGCAAATCCGGCATCGACAGCGTGCAGGTGCTCCTGCCGGTGCCGCTGCCGGGAACCGAGTTGCGACGCAGACTCCAGGAACAGGGACGGGTGTATCCGCTGGAGGACGTCGGCTGGCAGTACTATGACGGCAATTTCCCCTTGTTCGAACCCGATGCCCCGGTGACGCCGGAGGAACTGCAGCGGGCCGGGAAGCGGATCATGAGCCGCGTGTATCGTTTTCGATACGCAATCTTGGTCGCGGCCAGCATCCTGTCCTTTCCCGTGCTGTTGTTCTCGCTCCACCGCCTCACGGCCGGCTGGAACCGTTGGTATCGCCGATGGGAGATCCGTCTGATCCGCTTCGGCGGCTGGATCACCATCCGCAAGTGGACCTCGGATTTCCAGAGGGGCAACTTCCTGCCGCAGTTGGAGAAAGCCAGGGTGCACTTGAGCGCAACCCGCGCCGGTCCATGACAGGACCGGCGCCCTGCGCAGACGTGCACAGCGAGTCTCGTGGTGCCAAGGAGGTCCACCGTGAGGAATTGTCGTCGCCTTGGCGCGTTGATGTTGTTGGCATTGACTCCGTCGTTGGCCCAAGCCGACGTCGTTTCCATCTCCGTGGACGCCACGCAGAGAGGCGAGCCGCTCAAACACGTGTGGCGTTACTGCGGTTTCGACGAGTGCAACTGCACGACGACCCTCGACGGCGTCGATCTGATGAAGACGGCCGCCCGGATCAACCTGCAGCCGGTTCATCGCCGCGAGCACTTCCTGCTCAACAGCGACGACGACGCCCATGGCAATGGGTACGCGAAATGGCTCGAGCTGGGCAGTCCGCAGACGCCCGATTCCGAGATGCTCGCGCAGCTCAGAACCGTCATGCAGCTGGAGATGCTGGACCCGGTCGCAGCCGTTGATATCGCAGGCGGGCACGTCTCGCTGAGCTTTGAACTCCCCCGCTTCGGCCTTTCCCTCGTCATCCTGAACAGGATGGGATGAGGCCTCGCCGAACAGTGGAATCCTATCTGCGCGGTGACCGAAACCGCGGGTTACCGGCCCATCTTGGCGGGCTTGATGAAGATCACTCGCGGATCGCCTGGGCCGTAGAAATCCGGGATGCTGGCCGCGACCTCGTAGCCCAAGGCCTCGTAGAATCGTCGCGTCGGCGTGTAGGATTCCCGGCCTGAGGTCTCCACGACGAACAATCGTCCGCCTCGATCGCGAATCGCCTGTTCGGCGAATGCCGTCAGCACACGGCCGATGCCCTTTCCCTGCCAGGCGGGCGAAACACCGATCCAGTAGATGTCGTAGGTTCCCATGGTGCAGGGCGTCGGGCCGTAGCAGATCCAGCCGACCGTCTCGCCAGCCACATCAGCGACGAACGACTGATAGTGCCCGTTCGGCCCCTCGGCCAGCGCCGAATCCAGGACCTCGCGGGCGATGTCGATCTCGTCGGGCCGGAAGAAACCGGTGTCGGAGAGGAACGACAGCACGATTTGTCGATCCTCCGGACGACACCAGCGGATATCGATCGCTGTCGACTCACGGTTGGCTGTCGGCAGTTGCCGGCGATCCGACTTTGACCAAGTACTGCGAGCGGACGACTGCGAACGCCGCTTCACTGCACTGTCGATGGCCATCTTGACGAAAGCCTTGTAGGAAATCCCCGCCGCTTCCAATGCCGCGGCGAAACCGGCGTCCGGCGAGATGTCGGGATTCGCGTTCACCTCCAGGACATAAGGGCGACCGGCCTTATCCAGGCGGAAATCGACCCGGCAATACTCGAAACAATGAAGCGCGCGACAGGCGGCGGCAGCCAAACCCCGGACCTCTTCGGCCAAGCGTTTCGGCAGCGGGGCTGGAATGATCCGCGGCGTGTGATGGAATTCAAAACTGTCGGCCAGCCATTTGGCCTCGTAGCCCACGATGCGGGGACGCCCCTCTTCGAAGGCGCTGAAGTCGATCTCCGCCAGGGGGAGCACCTCCAGCTCGCCCTTGCGGCTGATCACGGACACATTGAGCTCGCGGCCCTCGATGTACTGCTCGATCAACGCCGGCTGGGCCATCCGATCGTGGATTCGTCGAACGGCCTGGGCGAGGGCCTTTCCTCGCGTCTTGATAATGCTGCTCCTGTCGATCCCTTCGCTGGCGTCGGTCCCCACGGGCTTGACGATGTAGGGCCCCTCGAACAGATCCCTCGTGGGAACGGACTGTCCCGGACGGACGAGCACCCCCTGGGGAGTGGGCAGCCCGGCGGCGGCCAACAGGGTCTTGCACTCCCATTTGTCCAACGTCAGCAGCAGAGCCAGGGAGTCATTTCCCGTGCAGGCCTTGCCGAAGGCGGTCACCACCGTGTGAACCAGATTCTCGCGTCGGTCGTCCGCCCAGAAACCTTCGACGAGGTTGAACACCGCCGGCTCGTCCGACGCCGCCAGGACGGCCGGCAGATCTTCGAACCGGCGCACGGCAACCGTTCGATGCGGGATCTTCAGCTTCTGGAGAGCCTGGCTGACGGCCTGGACTTCCTCCAGGACCCCCACCTCGCTCTCAGCATATGCGCCGCCGCGACCGGCCGGCTTCGGCTCGTTGTGGAGGATCAGGACGCTTGTTTTCCGGTGCGGCACGGCGCGGACTCCTGTCGGGCAAAGGCGCTCTCAATGATGCTGCGAATCAGATCCTCGTAACTCATGCCTTCCTGTGTCGCGATCATCGGCAGGTCCGAATGGCCCGGATTCAGGCCGGGCAGCGGATTGATCTCGATGAACGCCGGACGACCCTTGGCATCCAGCCGAATGTCGATTCGACCGGTGTCTCGGCACTCGAGCACCCGGTAGGCCCCGAGGGCCAAGGCTTCCACCTGGTCGCGGAGGTCGCCCTTGGGCATGGGGAAGTAGTCCACCCAGTCATCGCAGGCCTCCTTGACCTCGTAGGAGTAGTCCTGGGCCGGAGCGTTCGGACGGATGGAGAACTCCATCGTTCCCACGACTCGGGCGTCGCGGCCGGTCCCCAGGACCGCGGTGGTGAACTCGCGGCCGGGCAGATACTCCTCCACCAGGACGGACTCGGAGAATTGTTCCAGGAGGCGGGCGCAAACCTTGCGGAGCGCGGCGGGCGAATCGATGCGAGAATCCTTGTCGACCCCTTTGCCCGTGCCTTCGGCCAGCGGCTTGGCGAACAACGGGAATTCCAGATCGATCCCCTCCAGATCGCCGAGCGACGTGACCACGGCAAAACGAGGGGTATACAGCCCCGCCGAGGCGATCACGCGTTTGGTCATCGCCTTGTCGAGCGTCAGAGCGCAGACGAGCGGATCGGAGAAGGTGTACGGAATCCCATACATCTCCAGCAGGCACGGGACCTGCGCCTCGCGGCTGCGGCCGTAGACCCCCTCGGCGATGTTGAACACCATGTCCCACCGTTTTCCGGCGGCAAGCTGCGAGGCCAAGGCCAAGCCGTTGCCGATGCGTTCGGTCGCATACCCGAAGGATTGCAAAGTCCGCTCGATAGCGTTGATCGTCCTGGGGGAGTCGAACTCGGCTGCTTGCTCTTCCGTGAAACCCTGGGCGAGGTAGTCATCCCGAAGATCGTAGACCAGTCCGATAATCTTGGAATGAACGCGGGTGCATCCTGTTCCGGATGCACCCGTTCGTGAAGCCTTGTTCATGTGCTTAGAAGTCCTTTACCGATTGATCCGACGCACAGCACGAGCGGCGGCGTGCGTAGCGCACGCTTTCCTTGGGCTGGATTCGACTGAACTGACCCGAGGTCAATTCCCACACGCCGGGCGAGGATTCCTCTTTGGGTGCGGTGCATTCGCAGTCGAACCGATCGTGCGGCTCGGGGTAAGCGATCAGCATGCCCTCGTAGTTCCTCAGCACGGTATGGGTCGGACTCTGCGTGACCACGTAGGTCGGCAGGACGGGAATCTTGCCGCCGCCGTGCGGGGCGTCCACCACGAAGGTGGGGATCGCCAGGCCGCTAAGTCGCCCGCGCAGGTACTCCATGATCTCCATGCCGCGAGTCAACGGCGTGCGGAAGTGCTCGACGCCGCGGACGAGGTCGCACTGATACATGTAGTACGGCCGAACGCGGTTTCGAACGAGGCCGCGACAGAGTTGCTCGATGATGCGCGGATCGTCGTTGATCCCGCGAAGCAGAACCGACTGGTTGCCCAGCGGCACGCCGGCGTCAGCGAGACGCCTGCACGCCTCCATCGACTCCGCAGTCAGTTCCTGCGGATGGTTGAAGTGCGTATTGATCCACACCGGATGGTACTTGCGAATCATCTGGCACAGCTCGTCGGTGATGCGCATCGGCAACACGACGGGCACGCGGCTGCCGATCCGGATGATCTGGACCGACGGCACGGCACGAAGACTCGACAACACCATCTCCAGGTGCTCGGTGCTCATCGTCAGCGGGTCGCCGCCCGAGACGATCACGTCGCTGATCTGCGGGTGCTCGCGCAGGTAGGCCGCGATCTGCTCCAGCCGCCGCTTGGTGATGCTGGTCTCCCGCGTTCCGGCGATGCGTTTGCGCGTGCAGTGACGGCAGTACGTGGAGCACATGGTGGTCGCAATGACCAAGGCGCGGTCCGGGTATCGGTGAACCATTCCCGGGACCGGCATGTCCCGGCACTCTTCCAGCGGGTCGGGCGTCAGGAACGGCGGATCGATCAGCTCATCGGCCTGAGGCACGCACATCTGGAAAATGGGGTCACTGCTGTCGGCCGAGCGAATCAACGAGGCGTAGTACGGCGTGATCGCCATGGGGTACTTGGCCATGACAGAAGTCACGTCAGGACTTCCTGCAAGGCCGGGGAAAGCCGCGAGCAGTTGCTGGGGGGTCCGGATCCGATTGGCCATCTGCCATCGCCAATCGTTCCAGTTCTTGGACCGATAAATGGGAGTCTCGATCGTGCTGGGTGCGGCCGCTATGAGCGGAGGTTCGTCATCTTTGGCCACACACAGGGAGGCTTCTCCATGACAGGAGGAGTCTTCGCCTCCACTTGCAGAGCACATAGACATAGGTTGGATTACCTTTCACAAAACGTTGATAATCGGCGATCTGCCGAACACAGGTCCAATCCTCCGTTCGCAGAACGCCACGTGATGTACAAATCGCTAGGGCCGCTCCATGAAGCCGACCACCGCTCCGAGGAAAGCCCCCTTCATCGGCTCAATACTCTCCCGGACCGTCTTGGGCTCCATCGTAATCATCGCAAAAGATAGAAAACCCGATACAAACCCCGCGATGGCACAGGCCAACCGCCGGATTTTCACCTCATCCACCGGTATCGGCAGAAAAGGCAGAACCAACTCCTCGATACGAGTCAGATATCCCTCGTAGGACCGGTCGATATCATATACAAGCCCGCGATCCAGTTTCAACAACATGCGACCCTGGAACAAAACAATAAACCCGGCCGGATGGCGTAGGAAGAACTCCATGTGACCATTCACCAGCCCATCAAGGGCCCCCCGCAACGACGTCGGCTGGCCGACCGCCCGGGCGATCGCATCCAACAGATCGGCGGTGCACTGCTCGATCAGGACCCCAAGGATTTCGCTCTTATCGGCAAAATGCCGGTAGAACGTTCCTTTTCCCAAGTCCGCCCGCTCCGTGATCATATCGATCGTCGCAGCGTCAGTTCCCACCGCGGCAAACGTCGCCAGAGCCGCTTCCAAGAGGTGTTTTCGCGTCTTGGAAGCCCTTCTCTGAGTGCGATTAGGGGTCTTGGATTGTGTGACTACATCGTTCACGGATGACTATATAGTCACTTATGACCGTCCATTCAATACCATATATCGAAAAAACACAAAAAAATCTACAAGGGATAGCGTCAGATAGTCGTCACAGCCGGCAAATGCGTTACATTGAAATAACCGAACCCCTGTTACTAGTGGATGATCCTGTAGTCAGCAGACATGGAGGTTTGGATTGAGGGAGAGACCGCTCGGCTTGATGCCTGGAGGATTGTTGCGAAACAGCCTTTCGC
>JAAYVJ010000450.1 GCA_012517265.1 Planctomycetota bacterium
CAACTTGGCCCGCACGAGCTGCTCGTTGGCCAAGGTCTCCTGCGTCGTGCCGCTCTTGGAAACCAGGATGAACAGCGTGGTCTCCAGCTTCAGATCCGCCAGCACCGCGTTGGCGTCGTCGGGGTCCACATTCGAGATGAACTTCGCCTGCATCTTGAGCAGTTTTCGCTCGCGGGCGTACTGCTCCAGCGCCAGGTACAGCGCTCGCGGCCCGAGGTCCGAGCCGCCGATGCCGATCTGGACGGCGACCTTGAACTTCTTGCCGGTGGACCCCGTCCTCTTGCCCTTGTGCACCTCGGCGCAGAACCCGGCGATCTTCTTCAGTTGCTCGGCGTAGAACCCGCCAAGGTCCTTGCCGCCATGGACTACCGGATTGCCCAGTTGGCCGCGAAGCAAATGGTGCAGGACCATCCGCTTCTCGCCGACGTTGGCCACGGCGCCGTTGTAGAGGTCCTCGAACTTGTCGGTGAGCTGCTGCTCATCGGCAAGCTGTTGCAGGCCGGCCAGCACCTCATCGGTCACCTTCTTCGCGGCGTAGTTGTACGTCAGTCCCCCGCCGGCCGGGATCGAACACTGGCCGATGCGATCCGCGGTCAGCAGCGTCTTAAGCGAAATGGCCTTGGCGTTGATGCCCTTCAGCCGCCCATAGGCGGTCGTCTGATCCAGATTCTTGTACGAAAGCTCCATGCGATCATTCTCCTGCGAGTCTTGGGAAAACCCCCTGTTCGAGGGGAGGATGCCGGTTCACACCCTCTGGCCTGTCATTGTCCACGAAAACCCGGCCGACGGCAACAGGGAAAACGCCTCCTTGCACCCGAGTCTTGCATGGCCCAGAGGAACCCGTTCGTAGTGTGCTCGCAAGAGCATATCTTCTGTTCACAAATGTCCGCCGGAGCGAAGAAGAGAAGATAACGCCTCACGGCGTCACTACGAACAAGAACCCGCGGCCGCCATGCATGCTTGGAACATGGATTTCTCGCGACGTCATGATTGCTTTTTGGCAGCCCGTCCCGTATCACTGACTTGGCTTCTGACAACCTTTGTAGATGAGAGTGACACGATGAACAAGAGAGCGCTGCTGATCGGATTGATGGCGACCCTGCTGACCCTCCCCCTCCACGCCCACGAGCAGACTCGCCTGGTCACGGACCGGAGTCTGGAGCTCACCGGGTTCCAGGACCCCAGGCCTTTCACGCCGGCTTATGATCTGCGGAACGATTTCGTGATGGTGTACGGGGCGCACGAGAGCCGCATCCCGGCGATCAAGTCCTGGGTCGAGCAGGGCTACGTGCCGCACCTGATGACCGGCATCGCCTGGGGCGACTACCAGGACTTCAAGGACATCAACGGCCGGGACATCATGTCCCTCTCGCAGATCGAGGCCAACGGCCGGGAAAAACTCCACGGCCCACGCGTCCCCTACGTCGTGCCGACGATCGAATTCGCCGACTACATGGTGGGCAAACTCAAGCCCCTGATCGACGCCGGCGTGCTCGCCATCCACCTGGAAGAGCCGGAGTTCTGGGCCTACACGGGGTTCTCGCCGGCCTTCGCCCGCGAGTGGGAGCTGTACTATCACGAGCCCTACGTCCGCGCCGACAGCTCGCCCGACGCCCAGTACAAGGCCAGTCGGCTGAAGTACTACCTCTACGGCCGGGCCCTGCGCCGCGTGGCGGAGTCCTGCAAGGAGTACGCCTTCCAGAAATACCATCGCCAGCTCCGCATCTACGTGCCCACGCATAGCCTGATCAATTACACGCAGTGGGCGATTGTGTCGCCGCAGTCGTCGCTGATCGATTCGGCGGTCGTGGACGGCTGCATCGCCCAGGTCTGGACCGGCACCGCCCGCACCGCGAACGTCTACCAGGGCAAGGCCGCCGAGCGAACCTTCGAAACCGCCTTCCTCGAATACGGCGTGATGCAGGAACTCGTCCGCGGGACGAACCGCCGGATGTGGTTCCTGGCCGACCCGATCGAGGACAATCCGCGATACGACTGGGACGACTACCGCGTCAACTACAAGGCGACGCTGATCGCCTCCTTGCTCCAGCCGCACATCTGGCATTACGAGATCTGTCCCTGGCCGTCGCGGATCTTCCAGGGCAAATACCCCGCCGGCTCGCCCGACGCCAAGCCCATCCCCTCCGCCTACGCCACGACCTTGTGCACGGTGTTCAACCAGCTTCGCGACATGAATCAGCCGGACATCGAGTGGCAGGACGCGACCCACGGCATCGGCGTCTTCATGGCCGATTCCGGGATGTTCCAGCGGGCCGAGCCTGCGTACCGACTGGCGGCCAAAGACGGCAGCGATCCGACCCTCGCCGAGCGGAAGGACATCCAGCACTTCTCCGCGTTCTACGGCCTGACGCTCCCCCTGCTCAAGCACGGCGTGCCGGTCCAGCCGGTGCAGCTCGACAACGTCGCCCGCTTCCCGAACTACCTGAGCGGCTACAAGGTGCTCGTGCTGAGCTACGAATTCATCAAGCCCGAGACGCCGGCGATCAACCAGGCCGTGGCGGAATGGGTCGCCCAGGGCGGCGCGCTCGTCTACGTCGGCGCCGACACTGATCCTTTCTCTATGATCACAGGCTGGTGGAACACCGGCAAGGACCGCTACGAGACGCCCGCCCAACACCTGTTCAGCATTCTCGGCCTGGACCGCAAGGCAGCCGAGGGCCGCTACACGTTCGGCAAGGGACACGTCTTCGTCCAGCGAAAGCACCCGGCCTACTACTCGCGTTCCCAGGAGGCGGCCGACGCCTATCGAAGTGTGGTCAAACAGGCCGCCGAAGCGGCCGGCCTGTCCTATCGCGAGAACAACTTCCTGAAGCTCCGTCGCGGCCCCTACGTCATCGCCGCCTGCCTGAAGGAATCCATCAGCGAGTCCCCGCTGGAGTTCAAGGGCCAATTCGTAGA
>JAAYVJ010000451.1 GCA_012517265.1 Planctomycetota bacterium
AACTCGTTGTGGTACTGGGCGCAGAAGTACGCGGTCTGCGGCGGCAGGCTGGGCTCTTCCGTGTAATCGACGTGATAATAGAAGCTGCGGACGTTCTTGGCGCCTTCGTTGGTGGCGGTGATGACGGCCCGCTTGTGGAACGGCATGGGCCAGTAGCAGTTGTAGCCGTCGCCGCCTTCGACCTGGACGGGCACCGAGCGGATCTCCCGCCGCTCGCCGAATCCGGCGGCGAAGAAATCCCCGAGCGGCGATTCGACCGCGGGCTCCTTGGCATCGTCCCAGTACATCCGCAGGACGATCTCGTCGGGTCGGGCCGAGCCCCCCGCCTCCAGCCAGTTGGGCCGGGCCTCGTTGAAGGTCAACCAGATGTGATTGATCGTCGCCGGGCCCTGGATGTCCGCGAGAACCAGCGTCTGTCCCGGCGTGATGTAGCGAACGCGGTCGCTGTTGCTGGCGAAGTTGGGATCGGAGGAAGTCACCGCGCGAGTCCGCCCGGGTCGGACCTGCGAGAGACTCGCCAGGTCCTGGGCCTTGCCCGAGGGGGCCAGGCCCGCCACCGCCGCCACCGACAACGCCGCCACGATCCGACGAACAGCCGATTTCCTCATGCGTTTGTCCCCTTCCAGAAGTCAGTCGCTCAGTTTGCGTTCTTGGACGAGCCGGACGCCTCGGCGGGCGTCAGTCTCACAGGCGGCGTCGACCGCCCGGCCAGATCCTTGCAAAGCTCGAGCAGATGCGCGTACCATCGGGCCTCGACGTCCTCGATCGGCCCGATGTGCTTCTCGAATGTCTCCATCGTCGCGCCCTCGACGAGGAGCCGGCCCAGACCGGTCCGGCACGCGCCATTGTCGCATTGCATCAGGAAGTGGGCAAGACTCCACCAGTGCAGATAGTACAGATTGAAGTGCTTGTTCAGGTCGGGGCCGCCGTCGCCGGAAAGGATCGCCCGCAAGGGAATGACCCGCCCCGCCGCCTTGTCCAGGGCCAGGTCGCCGGAGAACCCGAAGGAATCGAGCCACCAGACGGGATAGGTGTTCGTGTCGACCTCGCCGAGGTGGAGCCTGTCCCCCACGATCCGGCTTGTGGACAGATAACAGGCGAGACCTTCATCCAGCCATTGCGGCAACACGAGGCAGGCGACCTCGGCGTTGAGCTGATGCGTCGCCTCGTGCATCATCCAGTGATAGGGATGCACCTCGTCGGCCGAGTAGTATTGATAGCAACAAGGCCGGCTGTAGTACGCCTCGGCCCAGCCGACGGCGCGATTGCAGCGGCGGAATTCATCGCGGTCTTTGAACAGTCTCATCTTGAGCTTCGGATGCGGACGCGCCGCGTGGTCCAATTGAGCCATCAGCTCCGCGTAGGCATCGTAGACAATCTCCGCGGCCAGCCCGATCTCGCGGGTCTGCTCCGGCGTGGCCGACGATTCGATGAGGTAGTGCTCCGTCTCGAAGGGGGCGTGGCCCGTCCATCGCCGCCGGAAGCAGTCCCAACCCAGGATGACGCACAGAACGCCGAAGTAGACAAGCACCCGCTTTTCCCGCGGGGTCAGAGCCCTCATACAGTGCCCCTCAGATCTGCGTCAATTTCCCGCTCCCAGAGGACGAGACCATCCGTCGAGCGATCCGGCTAGCGTTCCTTCCAGTGCTTGGTCACGATGCCGTCGGTGACTTCGAAGACGTGGACGGTGCGTTCCTCCCGCCGGTTGTCGGCGTCGAAGAAGATGAAGAAGTTGAGATCGCTGTCGACCGTCTTGGTGTACTCGTAGGTGAGGACCTCGGTGTTGGCGGAGGTGCGGGCCGCCCGCGTGGGCTCGCCCATGACGCCCAGCAGCCAGGCCTTGGACGTCTGGCCGCACTTGATCTGGCGCAGCGTGCTGGAGGGAACCGCCGGGCCCTTGGCTCCGTAGGTGACATCCGACCGGCTGGAGATGCAGCCGAATCCGGTCAGCATCATCGCGATCGACAGAAGCAATCCCCCCGCTCTCCTCGTCCACTCCATGCGATTCATGATCGTCGTCTCCCGTTTCATCTGCCTCGTGACTCGAACGGGTCCGGCGCTCCGTTCGACCGCCAGGTGGATGATATCTTCGCCGGGCCACCACGTCAAATCCGATCCATCATGATAGAAGGCACGACGGGAGCCGCCGGTCACACGAGGACGCGAGGATCGCGTGGACGCCGGGCATGTGAGCAGGTAGGGTGGGCTCTCAGCCCACGCGTTGTTCCGTCAATGTCGCCAAGACGCGTGGGCGAAGAGCGCACCCTACGGATCTGCCGCGAATTCGTCTGTTGCCTCAGCGAACGACCACGTCGATCGGCAGCATCATGACGACGCCTTCCCGGCCGATCAGGTCGATTCGCTGCAGGGCCTGCCGGACCGCCCGGGCCCTGGCGGGCTCGGCGCGTTGCAGCAGACTCAGCAGAGGAGCCAGCGTCGGATGGCTCGCCAGCGGACCGATCCGGCCGGAGAGCGAAATGTCCGTCGGTCGCTCGCCCTGGCCGCTGGATTGCTCCAACAGCTCGGTGATGATGTCCGTGGGCTCGGGGATCGTGCGGATTTCGTAGTCTGTCATGGACGCCTTCGCGGCGGCGTAGTCGATCGCCTCCTTGAGTCCGCCGATCTGATCGACGAGCCCGAGCTTCAGAGCCTGCGCCCCGGTGTAGACCCGGCCGCCCGCGACGTCTTCGATGGGCGTCTTCAGCTTGAAATCCCGGCCCTCGACGACGTGCCCCTTGAAGACCTCGTACACTTTCTGCATGTAGCCTTCGAGGACCTTTCGCTGCCCGTCGTCGAACGGCCGGCCGCTGGAGAACAGGTCGGCGTTGGCCCCCCGCTTGTGGCCGACCCAGTTGACGCCGAGCATGTCCCAGAGCCCCGTGGTGACGAGCTTGCCGCCCACGACGCCGATCGAGGCGGTGATCGTCGCTTCGTCGGCGAAGATGGCGTCGGCCTCGCAGGCGATGTAATACCCGCCGCTGGCGGCGACGTCGCCCATCGAGACGATGAACGGCTTCTTGCCCTGGACCAGGCGGGTGGCGTTCAGGATGACCTCGCTGGCCTCGGCCGAACCGCCGGGCGAATCGATCCGCATCACGACCGCCTTGACGGACGCGTCGTTGGCGGCCTTCTCCAGGGCCTTGCGAATGCTGCCGCCGTAAGCGCCCTCGACGGCGCCGAACAGGCTCCGCTGGCCGTAGCCGGGAAGGATCGTCCCAGTCACGTAGATCAGCCCCACCGCGTCCCTGTGCGACGCCTCGGGCGTCTTGAACAGTTCCGAGAAGACGGAGAAGATCGCCAGCGGATTGGCGAAGTTGATCTGGGGACCGGCCTGCTCGCCGTAGCGGTTGTCCACCTTGGCCGAGGCGCCGAGGTCCTGTCTCATGCGGGCCAGGAATTCGTCCCTCGTTTCGACCGCGTCGATGAGGCCCTTCTCCTTCGCCTGCTCCGCCAGGTACGGCCCGCCGTCCAGCAGCGCGCGGACCTGCTCGGGCGTCTTGTCCCGCGACCGCGCGATGAGCCCGACGAGCGAATCGTACCAACTGTCGTAGAGCCAGTTGAGGTTCTCCTCGGCCGGCTCGCTCGGCCCGGTCCGGGTGAACACCTCGGCCGCGGACTTGTAGTCGCCCATGTGAAGAAAATCGCCCTGGACGCCGATCTTGTCCAGCAGGCCTTTGATATAGAGCGACTCCCCGTGGAAGCCGATGAGCCACAGGGCCGACTGCGGCGAGACGCTCAGTCGATCGCCCGCGCAGAGCAGGCCGTAAGCGAACGTGCTCATGCCGTCGGCGTGGACGTACACCCTCTTGCCCGCCTTCTTGACCCGCCCGATCGCATCGCGGATCTCATGCAGTTGCCCGAAGCCCAGGGACATGCCGTCGAAGGTCAGGACCACGGCCTTGACTTGGTTGTCGCGGCCGGCCTTGTCCAGACGGGCGACCAGTTCCCTCAGCGAGGTCACCTGGCCGGCCAACAGGCCGAACGGGTCCTGCACGGGGGATTCGGTCACCTCGCCGCCCAGGTGGAAATGGGCGATGACCGCAGGGGCAGGCTTGGTCGCGGCGTCCTGCGCGCTCACAGGACGGACCGGCCCCCCAAACGCGACCACCAATCCGACGACCGCCCACGCCAACCAGATCTGACGCCGTCTCATACTCGATCTCCTTTCCGCCGGTTCCGCTTCGAATGCCTCGGCAAACGCGTCGCTGCAAGGTGCAACACGAATCGCGGCAGCTCGCACGCCCATACTGTACAAGACGCACGACTTCAAGGAAAGATCAAGAGAGCA